>CANQLW010000005.1 GCA_947624805.1 uncultured Clostridia bacterium
TCGCCGACGGGCTTTGCGGCGGTCCCTGCCGCCCAAAGCCCACGGCGGAAGTCAATTCCGCCTAAGGCACATTATTTGGGAGCGTCCCCGCCCTCCTACCCCCCTCCCCAAGGAGGGGGTAAGAAAGCGCCCCCAAGGGGGAGCTTTTTTTCGGACTTCGTTCTTCGGGATCCTTCGAAACTTGCTCATCGGACTTCGTAATGCTCACTGTCTCAGGATGACGCGAAAGAGAGCGCGGGGCAGGATGACGCGGGGGCGCGGGGGAGGTCCTTCGACTCCGCGCTTCGCGCTCCGCTCAGGATGACCGTAGAACGCGCGCGGGGCAGGATGACCGTGAGGCGAGGATTGCAATTTTTTTGGAAAAGGTATTGTCAGAGACAAAAAATTGTGATACAATACGGGTAACGTTATAAGGGGGAAAATCATGAAAAGAATCAAAAGTGTACTGATGATGGGCATGAGCGGGGTACTTCTCGTCGCCATGCTCGCTGGCTGCGGGGGCGGGAACGAGGAGCCGCCCGCAGAGAAACCAGACCGCGAGGCGCCCGCGTTCGCCGATCAGGATGCGACGCTCACGCTGACGGGAGCGGTCAATACGGAGAACCCCGAACAAGCCGTCTCGGACGACCTCTTCGGGCTCTTCCTCGAGGACATCAACTATGCCTCGCAGGCGCTCGACGACAATCTCATCGCGAACGGTTCCTTTGAAAACACGTCCAAGGCATCGGGCAAGACGAACGATTATGCCTGGAGCGGGGCCAGCGGGCTCACCTTCACGGTAAAAAATAATGCCGCGGACAGACTCCATGAAAACAGCGCCTATTACGCCGACGTCACGACTTCGGCGGGCGGGACGCTCACGAACGACGGGTTCCGTCCCGTGCCCATGTATGTGCAGAACGGTCAGGAATACGTCTTCTCCGCCTTCCTCCGCGGCTACACGGGGGAGATCACGGTCAAGGCGAAGAATACGCAAGGGACTTTTGCCGAGAAGACGTTTTCCGTCTCTGCGCCCGACGACAACACATGGTATAAGACCGAGCAGACGATTGCGGCCACGGACACGGGCAGGAGCGGCATCAAGATCGAGATCACGTTCGGGTCGGAAGGCTCCTTCCTCATCGACGCCGTGCAGTTCGAGACCAAGGATTCGACAGTCGGGATCAAGAATTATCTCTACAACGCCATCAAAGACCTGTCGCCCGCCTTCTTCCGCTTCCCCGGGGGATGTATCATCGAGGGGAAGAACTTTGAGAGCGCTTACGACTGGAAGAACTCCGTCGGCGCCGTCAAGAGGGACGGGGACGACAAAATGGAGGGCTTCACCTACACCCTCAACAAGGACGGACAGGTGAGCGAGACGACGACCTACGGCGAGTGGGCGACGCGTACGCCCAATCTCAACCTCTGGATGCAGTCGGGGCAATATTATCCGCACGAGTACGGCATCGGGTTCTATGAATACTTCCTGCTCTGCGACAGTCTCGGCGCAAAGGCGATCCCGATCGTCAACTGCGGTCTGTCCTGTCAGGGTCAGACGGGGCCCAAGCCCGGGAACGCCGTCGCGCTTCCCGGAAGACACGGCAAAAGAGTTGCCGATTACATTCAGGATGCGATCGATCTCATCGAGTTCGCCAAGGGGAGCACGGATACCGAGTGGGGTCACATCCGTGAACTCATGGGGCACCCCGAGCCCTTCCGGATGGACTATATCGGCATCGGCAACGAGCAGTGGGGGAACTACTACAAGGATTACTACGAGAAGTTCCTCAAAGATCCCGCCTTCAAGAAGGCGCTCAGCGATTACAACGTCAAGCCGATCGTCGGGAATTGTACCCTCTTCCAGAACTGCGAAAATCCCGCGCTGGACAGGAAGGGCACGGCGCAGGATGCGGCGGTCGATGCTGCGGCGAAAGGTATCATCGACAAGATTTCGGACTACGGCGTCGTCGACCAGCACTACTACGTCAATTACACCGACTTCCTCATGAATACGACGCTCTATGACGACTATAAGCGTCCTTCGGAGGCGCCCGATGACTACTATGAAGTGTTCGTCGGCGAGTACGCCGTCAACAGCGAGACGGTTCGTGCGCCATCTGCTTACGATAATATCCATTACCGCCACACGGACAACAGCATGATCACGGCGCTCTCGGAGGCGGCGATGATGACGGGGTTCGAGCGAAACGGCGACATCGTCAAGCTCGCGGCATACGCTCCCATGTTCGGCTCGGAGAAGAAGACGGACAGACAGTGGCAGGTGGATATGATGTATTTCAGCGGCGAAAACGTCCTTCTCACCCCCAATTACTATGTCCAGCAGCTGTTCATGAAGAATACGGGGAACTATAAGGTGAACGCGGGCGTCGTGTACACCTCGGGCAGTGCGCCGCAGACGACCTATACGGCAAGCGCGGGCAGCGGCGCCGAGGCGGAGCGGACCGCCGACGATATCTACTACGTCGCGAGCAAGGACAAGGCAACGGGGGATATCATCCTCAAGATCGTCAATGCAGGGGATAAGACCATGAAGTTCAACGTCGCCTTCTCGGTGGAGGGGCATACCCCCGCGGGGATCGCAGACGTCACGCGGCTCGTTGCGGAGTCGGCGGACACCGTCAATACCATGACGGACACCCCTGTCGCGCCCGAGACATTCACGATCGGCATCGAGGGCAGCAGCTTCGGCTATACCGTAGCGCCCTACAGCGTGACGGCGATCAGGATCCGTACAAAGTAACAAACGGCCGCCGTGCCGAACGGAAAGGACCTCCCGCGGGAGGTTCTTTTTGCATGGGGAGAGGGGTTCGCTTTACTTGCGTGTAAAATACTTGAAAAAAATTTCAAATAAAGTATTGCCGAGTCGGGAATTTCGTGCTATAATGAGGAAAAGATAAGGGGGATCACATGAAAAAGATTCGAAAGTATTTGGCTTTGGGACTCGGATGCATCCTGCCGCTCTCGCTTCTTGCGGGTTGCGGAGGGGACAAGGGAAAGACCGACGAAGAGCCTTTGCCCACGCCCGACACGACGGTTGCGGCATTTTCCGACCAAGCCGTGACGCTCGCGCTCGACGGTACTGCGGCAAAGACGCCCATCTCGGACACGCTCTTCGGCGTCTTCCTCGAGGACATCAATTACGCGGGGTATCTTCTCGACGACAATCTCCTGCAGAACGGCTCCTTCGAGGCGTTTACGGGCGCTCTGTCCAAGGAATGGAAGACGGACGGCGCGACGCTCACGGTCAAGGACACGGGCGGCGTGCTTGCAGGCGTGGAAGAATATGCCGCAAAGGGCGTCAATGCACATTATGCAGAGGTCAATGTGACTGCTGCGGGCGGCGGGATCTCCACCGAGGGACCCTCCATGCTCCCGATCGCCGTGACGAAGGGGACGAATTATCTCTTCTCCGCCTTCGTGAAATCCTCTGCCGCCGTCACTATGACGGTAAAAATCAAGGATGCTACGGCGACATATGCGGAAAAGAGCGTCGAGCTCAAGGGACATTCCGAGTGGGTGAAGTACCAGCTCACCCTCAATGCAAACGAGACCGCCGCATCGGGGATCTCCTTCTCCGTCTCCTTTGACGGGACGGGGACATACCTCATCGACGGCATCCAGCTCGAGACGGCGGACTCCACGGTCGGCATCAAGCAGTATGCCTATGACGCGATCAAGGAGCTCGCCCCCAAATTTATCCGCTTCCCCGGCGGCTGTATCATCGAGGGAGACGGCGGCAACGGCGGTGCGGACACACAGGAAGTGTACGACTGGAAGAACTCCGTCGGCGCGGTGCAGAACGGCACGAAAGCGGGGGAAGATACGATCCCCGTGTTCTCCTATACCCTCGTCAAGGACGGGACGGAGAGCAAGGCCGAGACGCAGGGCGAGTGGATCACAAGAAAGCAGAACGGCGACCTCTGGGGATATGACATGGAATACGGCATCGGATTCTATGAATATTTCCTGCTCTGCGACAGCCTCGGCGCTTCGGCGGTGCCCGTCGTCAACTGCGGCTGGTCGTGCATGGGCGGCGGCGCATCTTTGCCTCAGGCGCTCAACGGCAGACACGGGCAGAAGGTGCAGGACTATATTCAGGACGCCGTCAACCTCATCGAGTTTGCCAAGGGCGACAAGACGACGAAGTGGGGCGCACTGCGTGCGGCGCTCGGCCATGAAGCGCCCTTCAAAATGGACTATATCGGCATCGGGAATGAGCAGTACGGCAACAATTATTACATCACCTGCTATGAAGAATTCCTGCAAAACGCCGATTTCAAGAAGGCGATAAGCGATTACAGCGTCAAGCCGATCGTCGGGAACGGGATGGCGATGGCGGACTGCCAGAACACCACGAAGAACGCGGCGGGGCTGGATAAGACGCCGGAAGGGACGGCGCAGAAGGCGGCAAAGAGCGCCGTCGAGGCAAACGTCGTCGGGAGCGTGGACGATTACGGCGTGCACGATCATCACTACTACGTCAACTGGACGAAACTGCTCGATAACTATGCGATGTACGACAACTATGCCCGCCCCGGGGATCCCGACTATTACGGCGTGTTCGTGGGCGAGTACTCCGCAAACGACGGGGACGGCGCGGTGAAAGGATATCCGCTCTATGCCAACAGCCTCATCACGGCGCTTGCCGAGGGGGCGATGATGACGAGCTATGAGCGCAATGGCGACGTCATCAAGCTCGCCGCATATGCACCCATGTTCGGGGCGGCGAATACCGCGGAAAAGGCAACAATAGGCGGAAACGATACCCTCAACCAGTGGGACGTCGACATGATGTATTACACAAATACGAAGATCGTCCGCACGGCAAATTATTACGTCCAGCAGCTCTTCATGAAGAACCAAGGACATCAGGTCCTCTTCAATTCGGCCCTCACTTGGACGGCGGATCCCACCTTTGCCTTCCCTGCGGAGGACGGCGCTGCGGAAAAGAGCTTCAACAAGCTGTATTTCTCGGCGATGAAGGGGACGGGGAACGAGCTCATCGTGAAGATCGTCAACGTCACGGGCGAAGCGGTCAGGATGAACATCGATATCACGAATGCGACGAGCAGGGGATTTGCCTACTGCACGGAGCTCGCGGCGTCCGACTATAAGGCGGTCAACACCCTTCAGAAGGAAGCGGTGGCGCCCAAGTCGAAAACGATCGGCTGGGAGGGGCAGAGCCTCGGCTATGAACTTCAGCCCTACTCATTGACAGTGTTACGGATCCTTACTAAGTAAGTGTTCGTCATAAAGGGGAAGGTCCCGCGCCGTACGGCGCGGGACCTTTGCGCTGTCGGGGGCGTGGACGGCCGTGCGGAAATCCCTTGACGAAGCGGGGGAAATCGGCTATAATAGCTAAGACAGGGAGGATCGTATGGATTACAGAAAAGAATCACTGAAAAAACACGCCGAGTGGCGGGGGAAGATCGAGGTCGTGCCCCGTGTGGAGGTGGATTCGAGGGAGAAGCTCTCGCTCGCCTATACGCCCGGGGTCGCGGAGCCCTGTCTCGCCATCCGTGACGACCCCGAAAAGAGCTTTACGCTCACGCGGCGCTGGAATACAGTACCCGTCATCACGGACGGCACTGCCATTTTAGGGCTCGGGGACATCGGGCCCGAGGCGGGGATGCCCGTCATGGAGGGCAAGTGCGCTCTCTTCAAGGCGTTCGGAGGGGTGGACGCCATCCCGCTCTGCATCCGTTCGAAGGATACGGACGAGATCGTCAGGACCATCGAACTGCTCGCGGGCTCCTTCGGGGGGATCAACCTCGAGGACATCGCTGCGCCCCGCTGTTTCGAGATCGAGAGAAGGCTCAAAGAGGATCTTGACATCCCCGTCTTCCATGACGACCAGCACGGGACGGCGATCGTCGTCTCGGCGGCGCTTCTCAATGCCGCAAAGCTCGTCGGGAAGGAGGTTTCGGCGCTCAACGTCGTCATCAACGGCGCGGGGGCGGCGGGGATCTCGATCGCAAAATTTTTATTGAACCTCGGCGTCGGGGATATCATCATCTGCGACAGAAAGGGGATCGTGACCGAAGAGACGGCGGCAAACGACGCCCAGCGCGGCATTGCGGCGCTCACCAATCAAAGAGGGTGCAGCGGGCTCCTCTTTGATGCAATGAAGGGCGCGGACGTCTTTATCGGCGTCTCGGGGCCAAACTGCGTGACAAAAGAGATGGTTCGCTCGATGGCGGAGGGGGCGATCGTGTTCGCCTGTGCCAACCCTGTGCCCGAGATCTCCCGCGAGGACGCGCTGGAGGCGGGGGCGGCGGTCGTCGGGACGGGCTCCTCCGAAAAGCCAAACCAGATCAACAATGTGCTCGTGTTCCCGGGGATCTTCCGCGGCGCGCTCGATGTGCGGGCGAAGGATATCACGTTTGAGATGATGCTCGCCGCGTCCCGTGCGATCGCTTCCTGTGTGAGCGATGCGGAGCTCAGCCGCGATTATATCCTGCCCTATGCGTATGATATGAAGGCGCACAAGGCCGTTGCAGAGGCCGTCGCAGAGGCCGCGCGGCGTGCGTTGTGAGGGGGGAAACACCCCTTCCGTCGCCTGCGGCGACACCCCTCTCGCGCAGGTAGAGCCCTGCCCTTGGTCACTCGTAAACTCGTGACAGCTCCCCCCGAGAGGGGGGAGCTTTTTTCGGACTGCGTACTTTGGGATCCTTCGCTTCGCTACTTCGTCGCTGACGCTCCTCGTGCCGCGCTTAGAGCAATAAGAATGCGCGCGGGGCAGGATGACGCGGGGGCGGCGGCTACTTCGTCGCTGACGCTCCTCGTGCCGCCCTTCGACGACAAAAGAACGTGCGGGCGGGGCGCTCATGTCGCAACGCGCGAAAGGTTCACTGGACCTTTCGCAGAATGCATTGCTCCACCCTCAAGGGGGAGCTTTTTTTGGACTTCGTACTTTGGGATCCTTCGGCTACGCCTCAGGATGACGCGGAGAGACTGAGGAGCTTTTTTTCGGACTGCGTTTGAGGGGATCCTTCGTAACTTGCTCATCGGACTTCGTAATGCTCACGGTCTCAGGATGACGCGGAGAGACGGGGCGCACGGGGGAGGGGCAGGATGACGCGGGGGAGGTCCTTCGGTCGCTACGCTCCCTTAGGATGACGCAGAAAAAAGGGGCAGGATGACGCGGGGGCGGGGGAGGTCCTTCGGTCGCTACGCTCCCTCAGGATGACGCGGAGAGACGGGGCAGGATGACGCGGGAGCGCGGGGGAGGTCCTTCGGTCGCTTCGCTCCCTCAGGATGACGCAGAAAAAAGGTTCAGGATGACGCGGGGGCGGGGCGGGATGACGCGGGGGAACCCCTCAGGCGCCTTCGGCGCCAGCCCCCTGAAAGGGGCGCCAAGGGGCGCGGGGCGGGATGACCAAATACCCCCTGTGGATAACTTTTTTCTCAAAAAACAAAAAAAATTATAAGATAAACAAATTTTATACCAAAAAACACTTGACAAATCAGCGGGGGGGGTAAAATTGAAAGTGCACACCGCTTTATAAGGAAGGCTTATGTTTGTGTGGATAAAAGCTGTGTGTAAAATCATTTGTCAAGGAGAAAAGAACATGAACAAGACGAAAAAGCGTTCGCTCGCTGCGATGCTCTTCGCACTCGTGTGTGTGCTCGTGCTCGCCCTCTCGCTCGGCATGATGTCGGCGTGCGGCAACGATACGGACACGGCTGCGTCGGAAAGCGGCGCGTGGTACTACGGCGCGGCGGCGCCGTCGGACGCGCTCGGACAGGAAGGGGATTTTTACCTCAACACCAAAACGCTCTCAAGCTACAAAAAGGCGGCGGGAGAGTGGCAGAAGATCGATATGGCGGAGAGCGGGAACTGGTACTACGGCGTCGGCGCTCCCGATGACGGGACGGGAACCGTAAGCGATTTCTATCTCGACACGGAAAAGGGCGACCTGTACCAGAGGACCGCGGAGGGCTGGGGCGATCCCATCCTCAAGCTCTTCGGTGAGAACGGGCGCGACGGCGTCATGTGGTTCTCGGGTGAAGTCCCGCCCGCGGCATCGGACGACCTCGCGCTCAAAGCCGCCCAAAAAGGGGATTTCTATCTCGACTATGGTCTGTTCGACGTCTATCAGCTCGGGACGGACGGGGAGACGTGGAACCTTCTCGGCAACATCAGGGGCGAGAAGGGCGCAGACGCCGTGGATCCCGTACAGTTCTTCAACGGAAACGGGACGCCCGACGACAATCCCGAGCTCCTCGCAAACGCCAACGAGGGAGACCTGTACATAGGGCTCTTTGACGGGCTCGACGGGAACGAATCGGGCTCCCGTCTGTATCGCAAACTCGGCGGCGTCTGGATCGTCCTTATGGAGAGTATGACGAAGAATCAGGTCATCGTCTCCACCCCCGAACAGGTCGGGAAGCTCTTTGAGAAGTTCTCCGACGGTATTCCCGCGGATGAGACGGTCAAACTCGGCGCAGACATCGATCTGACGGGAATCTCGTCCTCTACCAAGGGCTATATCGATTCCTGTGACGGGGAATTTGACGGCGGCGGACATACGATCACGGGGCTCACAAAAAATCCGCTCTTCCAAGACGTCAAGGGCGGGGCGTATATCCACGATCTTGTCATCGAGATCGAAAACGGCGACAGCCATCTCGACGAGGGCTCGCTCGCCCGTACGCTCACCGTCGAACACGAGGGCGATGTCATCACGGTCGAGAACGTCACGATCACGGGGACTGCAAAAAATGTCCGTACGGCGTTCTTTGACGAATCGGGCAAGACGGACGGGATCCCCGGGGTCCTCAACTTCATCAACTGCGTCAGCGATCTCGACGTCACGTTCAGTACGATCCTTATGAGCAAACTGACGGGATTCATCAGCCTTCCCGATAACTGGGAAGTCAACTTTACCGATTGCGTCAACAGCGGGAATCTGACCGGTTCGAATTTGATGAAGAACGAGGTCGTCGGCGGGTTCATCTCCTATGCACAGGGCAACGGGAGCAATCACATCACCTTCACCCGTTGCAGAAATGAGGGGAACATTACGCTCGAAGGGTCGCCTCTTTCCAACCCCGATGTCGGCGGGTTTGTCGGCAAAGTCCAGCGGGCGACGAACCTGATCTTCAACGACTGCGCAAATGTCGGCGCGGTGACCGTTCACGATCAGGGGAACGAGATCTCGGTCGGCGGCTTCATCGGGCAGACGACGGGCGGAAGCGTCACCTTCAACGGGACGAACACGAACGGCGCATACACGGGTCAGGGGCAGGAAATGGTTGCAGACCCCGAAAAGGGCGCCATTACGGCGGACAATAGTTCTGGGACCGTCAACGCGGGCGGATTTATCGGACTTGCAAGTGCGCCCGTCACCATCAACCTGAGCGGCGGCTCCTGCGTGAATGCGGGGAGTGTCACGGTGACGCAGACCTCTTCCTCCTCCGCTCTGAATGTCAATGTCGGCGGTCTCATCGGGAGAACGGGCGCGGGCATGACGTTCGAAGACGAGACGCTCAGCCATCCCTACGTCAACCTCGGTGCTGTGACGGCAGAAGTGAAGAGTGCGTCGTCCCGTATCTACATGGGCGGCATTGTCGGGAATGTCACGGGCGGCACGTTCACGTTCAGTATGGCGGTCGGCATGAATCTCTCGCAGACGCTGTCCGCGACGGGCACGGAGACGTGCAGTATCGGGTCCTTCGCGGGGTATGTCTATAAGGCCGATGCCGCGATCTCGGATGATACGCTCTCGATGTTTAACAATACCAATGAAAGCGTCGCCTCCAAGGTCGGCACGATCGGCGCTTAAGGGGGTATAGGGGAGTTGAGAATGCGGCGGGGCATTATCCCCCCCATTCGTCACGGCTACGCCGTGCCACCTTCCCCCCGTAGGGGGTCAGGCTTCAACCCCCACCCCTACCCCGCCCCCTTGGAAAGGGGGCGGGCGAGGGCATTGGAAAGACGAAAAAATTTGCGGCAAAATTTGTTATATGCTTGACAACCCCTCGGGTGAGGGTTATAATACTCATCGGAGGTCAAACATGGAAGAAAAGAAAAAATCTTGGACAAAAACTACAACTACGGGCGTCGTGCTCCTCGTCGTTTTTGCGGTCGTCACGATCCTCGGATTTGTGTTTTACGATCAGATCTTCGGACCGACGGCGTGGGTCAACGGGAAGTATGACGAAAACGGCGTATGGGTCGCCGAACGCACGGATGTGCCCCTGCTCAACGTGATCCTGAAGATGATCCCCAAGGTCATCAGGGCGGTACAGGTGCTCTTTGTGACCTTGCTCGTGCTCTATGTCGTCTGCTCGATCATCAATGCGATCTTCAAGGGTACGCCGAGAAAGATCACGATCGGAAAACTCGTCAACAGCATCGTAAAGGTCGTCATCTGGGTCGTCTGCGTGATCGCGGTCCTCGCTGTCTGGGGCTTCAATGCAGGCGCACTCATCGCCAGCGCGGGCGTTCTCACCCTCGTCATCGGGCTTGGAATGCAGAGCCTCATCGCCGACGTCGTCGCGGGGATCTTCCTCGTCTGCGACGGGACGTTGCAGGTGGGGGACATCGTCACCATCGACGGCTGGCGCGGCACGGTGCAGGAGATCGGCATCCGTAATACCAAACTCATCAATTACAGCGGCGATATCCGTATCGCGAACAATTCGACCATCAAGGTCTTCATCAACCAAAGCAGAGAGAACTCTTATCCGACCGTCATCGTCGGGGTGCCTTACGAAGAGAATCTGCAGCACGTCAAGGAAGTCTTTGAGGCGAACAAACAGAAGATCAGGGAGATGTGCCCGTCCCTGCTTTCGGATATCGATTTCAACGGCGTTGACGATCTCGCCGCTTCGAGCGTGAACCTGCACTTCGGCGCGACCTGCAAGGAAGACAACTTCTTTGCGGCACAGCGTGAGATGCGCGGGGCGATCAAGACGGTGTTCGAAGAGAACGGCATCAATGTACCGTTCCCGCAGATCGACGTCCACAACAAGTAAGTTGTTTTCAGAAAGAACCGTTGCTATGCAACGGTTCTTTTAATTTTTTAGCTTTGAACGATTTCTTTGCTCCGCCCCGCGTTCCCTCCGTTCAGGATGACGCGGAAGACGCGGGGAGGTCCTTCGGTCGCTACGCTCCCTCAGGATGACCGTAGGGCGCGGGGAGGTCCTTCGGTCGCTACGCTCCCTCAGGATGACGCAGGGGCGGGGGTGGGCAAGAGGGCGGGACGGGATGACGCGGGAAGAAGGGGAAGAGATTGAGCAGAAAAAAACAGAAAAATTTTGCGTACAGGTCTTGAAATTTGACAGATTTTCTCTTATAATACATATGTAAGGGTATGTACTTTATCATAAGGGGGACAGCAATGGAAATCGCAAAGAAAATCGAATGCGGGAAGACCGCGCTCGGCATCGAATTCGGCTCCACGCGTATCAAGGCGGTGCTCGTGGATGATGAGAACACGCCGCTCGCTTCGGGCAGCCATGACTGGGAAAACCGTCACATCGGCAATATCTGGTCGTACACGCTCGAGGACATCATCGGCGGGTTGCAGGACGCTTATGCCTCGCTCGTCAGAGACGTCAGGGAAAAATATAACGTCACGCTCACCACGGTCGGCGTCATCGGCTTCTCCGCCATGATGCACGGCTACATGGTATTCGACCGTGACGGAAAGCTCCTCGTTCCGTTCAGGACATGGCGCAATAATACGGCGGCGTATGCGGGGGAGAAGCTCACAGAGCTTTTCGGCTATCATATCCCCGCGCGGTGGTCCATCGCCCACCTGTATCAGGCGATCCTCGACGGCGAGCCGCACGTCAGGGATATTGCCTACCAGACGACGCTCGAGGGGTATGTCCATTGGCTCCTCACGGGGGAGAAGGTCATCGGCATCGGCGAGGCGAGCGGGATGTTCCCCGTCGACCCCGAGACCAAGCAATACAATGCCAGAATGCTCGCCCAATTCAACGAGCTCGTCAAGGGCAAAGTGCCCTTCAAAGCAGAAGAGATCCTGCCCAAGATCCTGCTCGCGGGTGAGGATGCGGGGCGGCTCACCGAAGAGGGGGCGAAGATCCTCGACCCCACGGGAAATCTCAGGGCGGGGATTCCGCTCTGCCCGCCCGAGGGGGACGCAGGCACGGGCATGGTTGCCACAAATTCGGTCAGAAAGCGTACGGGGAACGTCTCGGCGGGGACTTCCGTCTTTGCGATGATCGTCCTTGAAAGGGAGCTGTCGAAGCCTTACCCCGAGATCGATCTCGTCACGACGCCCGTGGGCGATCTCGTCGGCATGGTGCACTGCAACAATTGCACCTCCGACCTCAACGCGTGGGTGAATCTCTTCGGGGAGTTCGCGGGATTGCTCGGCGTGGAACTTCCGAAGTGGAAGCTCTACGATATGCTCTACTTCGCCTCCGAAAAGGGGGACAAGGACTGCGGCGGGCTGGTCTCCTATAACTATATTTCAAACGAAAACATCACGAAAGTTGAACACGGCAGGCCGCTGTTCGTGCGCAAAGCCGATGATACGTTCACGCTCGCAAACTTCATGCGTGCACACCTTTACTCCGCGTTCGGCGCGCTCAAGGTCGGGTGCGATATCATGCTCAAAGAGGAGGGCGTGAAACTCGACCGTATCACAGGGCACGGCGGGCTCTTCAAGACGGAGCGCGTCGGGCAGAGCTATCTCGCCGCGGCCATCAATGCTCCCGTGACCGTCATGAAGACGGCGGGCGAGGGCGGCGCGTGGGGGATGGCGATCCTCGCAAATTACAGGCTCCACGGGGCGGGCGAGAGCCTTGCCGATTACCTTGAAAACAAGGTCTTTGCGGGGCAGGAAGGGGTCACGCTCTATCCCGATCCCGCGGATGTCGAGGGATTCGAAGCGTTTGCAAAGCGGTATGTCGAAGGACTCCCCATCGTGCGGGAAGCGGTACATAGTCTGAAATAAAGGATCCCGTGTCCGCGTCATCCTGAGCGGAGCGTAGCGCAGTCGAAGGATCCCCTGAATCAAACAGAAAGGAAGTATTATCATGTTAGAAGCATTAAAACAAAAGGTTCTGAAGGCAAATCTCGATCTTGTGAAGAACAAGCTCGTGCTGTACACTTGGGGGAACGTCTCCGAGATCGACCCCGCGACGAAGCTCGTTGTCATCAAGCCGTCGGGGGTCAGTTATGACGCGATGAAGGCGGAGGATATGGTTGTCGTCGACCTCGAGGGAAATGTTGTCGAGGGGAATCTTCGTCCCTCGTCGGACACGCCCACGCACATCGAGCTCTATAAGGCGTTCCCGACGCTGGGCGGGGTGACGCATACTCATTCCACCTTTGCGACCGCGTGGGCACAGGCGGGGCGGGACATTCCCTTCTACGGGACGACGCACGCCGATTATTTCTACGGCGATATTCCGTGCGCCCGCGCCCTCACGGAGGAGGAGATCGAGGGGGAGTATGAAAAAAACACGGGGGTCGTCATCATTGAACGGTTCAAGAAGGACGGTTTGGACCCCGTTGCGGTGCCGGGGGTGCTCATCAAGAGCCACGGCGTGTTTGCGTTCGGCAAGGATGCGGACGGCTCCGTCTACAATGCGACCGTTCTCGAGGAAGTCGCAAAGATGGCGTTCCTCACCGAGCAGATATATCCCGACGTGCCCCGTGCCGATAAGTTCATGATGGAGAAACACTATCAGCGCAAACACGGGAAAAATGCGTATTATGGACAGAAATAAAAATTTCGCTTGATTTGTTTGCTGCGCAAACAAATACAAGCGAGGAAAGTTGCATTTTTGGGATATGGAGTCACTGTCGCGGTCGCTCTCCCCGACATTGTGGTTCCCGTGGGGTGCCAAATGGGGGCGCCCTACTTCGCACTTCGTGCTCGTGCCGCGCTTAGTGTAATAGAACGCGCGCGGGGCGGCGGAAGTCAATTCCGCCTAAGGCACGTAAATTGGAATGAACCCCCTCCCCTACCCCTCCCCCTTAAAAAGGGGGAGGGCGGAGGCTGGCGATATCCCCTTAAAAAGGGGGAGGGCGGGGGTAAAGTGGCGCCCGCGCGTTCATGCCCCCTCCCCAAGGAGGGGGTGATAAAGCGCCTCCGTCAAGGGGTGCCAAGGAGTAAGGCGCTGCCTCCGTCAAGGGGCGCCAAGGAGTTAGGCGTTGCCTCCGTCAACGGGGCGGGCATGAGAAAATCAAATAAAAATCCACAAAAAAATCCACAAAAAAATCCACTATAAGGGGAATGAATATCATGAAGGAAAAAGTTGTTTATTGGCTCACGGGGTCGCAGACCCTGTACGGCGACGATGTGCTCGCACACGTTGCACAGCACTCCGAGGAAATGGCGGATTACGTCAATGCACACGTGCCCGTCACGGTGAAGTATCTCACGACCTGCAAGAGTTCGGACGAGGTCGTCGAGGCGGTCAAGAAAGTCAACGCCGACGACGATTGCATCGGCATCATCACCTGGTGCCATACCTTCTCGCCCGCCAAGATGTGGATCAAGGGGCTCAAGATGCTGCAAAAGCCCATGTGCCACTTCGCGACGCAGTACAACGAGAAATTGCCCTACGACAGCATCGATATGGATTTCATGAACGAAAACCAAGCCGCCCACGGCGACAGGGAGTTCGGCTATATCGTCGCTCGGCTCCGTATGGACAATAAGGTCATCGTCGGCTATTATAAGGACCCCGAGGCGCTCAAAGAGCTCGCCGCATGGTGCGTCGTCGCCGCGGGGTATGCCTTCTCCAAGACCGTGAAAGTCGCCCGTTTCTCAGACAATATGCGTGACGTTGCCGTCACTGAGGGCGATAAGGTCGACGCCCACATCAATCTCGGCTGGCAGGTCGATTATTATCCCGTCGGCGATCTCGTCGACTATATCGATCTCGTCACGGAGGAAGAGGTCGACGCGCTCATGGCGGAGTATGCAAAGAAGTACACGATGGGCACGGACAGGATCGACGTCGTCCGCGAACAGGCGAAGTATGAGATCGCGATCGAGAAGCTCTGCAAAGAGAAGGGCGGCTACATCGGCATCGTCGACCATTTCGGCGCTCTTCACGGCATGAAACAGCTCCCCGGGCTCGCCATTCAGGATCTGCAATCCAAGGGCTACGGCTTCGGCGCAGAGGGCGACTGGAAGATCGCGGCGCTCGGTGCGACGATGCAGTACATGGCGGGACAGAAGGGAACGGGCCTCATGGAGGACTATACCTACGATCTCGTTGACGGGCTCTGCCTCGGTGCACATATGCTCGAAGTCAGCCCGCAGTTTGCGGCGACGAAACCCGAGATCCAAGTGCACCCCTTGGGGATCGGTGGCAAGAGCGATCCCGCCCGTCTCGTCTTCGAGGGGATCGAAGCGCCCGAGGCGATCGCCGTCTCCATGGTCGATATGGGAGACCGTATGCGCCTCATCGTGCAGAAGATCTCGCTCGTGAAATATCCTCATCCGATGCCCAATCTTCCCGTGGGCGGGCTCATGTGGCAGTATCAGCCCAACTTCAAGGACGGGGTCGCCGCGTGGATCTATGCGGGCGGCGCACATCACACCGTCGTCTCCTCCGTCGTCACGGCGCAGCAGATGGTGGACCTCGGCAATATGTGGGGCGTTGAGGTCGTCCTGATCGACGAGAATACCAAGATCGATTCCTTCAAGGAAAAACTCATGTGGTCGGACGCCGTCTGGAAGACAAGAAGATAACAGAGGGGCGGCGGTTTTCGCCGCCCTGTATTGTAATGACGCACTTGCCTTCCCCTTCCTCGGGGGAGGGGGAAGGTGCCCGTAAGGGGCGGAAGGGGGTAGGGTACCATGTTCCTAAAAAAATATATCTTCGGCGATACCGCCGTTTGCTTTGCCGAGACGCCCGTCGAGGGGCACGACAACAAGACGGTCATAGGGCTCGCCGTCTATCCCAAGGATGCGCCCATGCCTGAAAAGCTGTGCTGCGATTCGCTCATACAGGTCGCTTTCACGGGCGACGAGGCGCTCATCGACTATACCTACGGCGTCACGATGCGCAACAGAACTTCTACCCTTCTGCACGTGGAAGGGCAGGAGCGGAAGGGAGACACCGTGACCACGGTCCTCTCGGACGGGAAGGGAAATACCTATACCCATGTCTTGGAGTACACCCCCGAAACGGGCGTTTTCACGACCCATGTCCGCTATACCAACCATTCGGACATGGTACGCCGACTCGAGATGCTCTCGAGTTTTTCCCTGAGCGGGATCACATCCGTTGCGGGGGGCTGTAAAGATACGATGGGGCTCTCGCTTACCCGTCTGACGAGCGCGTGGTCGCGTGAATGCAGACTCAAAACCGAGCCCTTCTCCGCCCTCGGCATGGATATGAGCTGGGCGCGGTATGGCGTCAAGGTCGAAAAATTCGGACAGATCGGCTCCATGCCCAACCGTGGCTATTATCCCTTCGCGGCGGTCGGGGACGGGGCGTATTGCCTCGGCGTGCAGATCGAGGCGCCCTACTCATGGCAGATCGAACTGTATGAGGAAAAGGAGGGCTGTGCGCTCTCGGGCGGGCTCGGCGATTATGAGTTTGCCCACTGGCGGAAGGAGATCCTCCCCGGGGAGAGCTTTGAGAGCGATAAGGCGTATTTCACCCTTCAAAAAGATCTGAATGCCGTCTGCAACGCCCTCGTGCACGAGCAGGACAGACGTCTCCGCGTCCCGAAGAGCGAAGAGGATATGCCCGTTTTGTTCAACGAGTACTGTGCGACATGGGGAAATCCGACCCAAAGCCTCATGCTTGAGATGCTCGACGCCCTGAAAGAGCTCCCCGAAGTCAGATATTTTGTCATCGACAGCGGGTGGTATAAGCCCGAGGACAGGGGCTGGTGCAATGCGATCGGCGATTGGGAGATTAACCGTAAAATCTTTCCAGATCTCTCCGCAATCCCCGCTGCGGCCGCCCAAAGGGGCATGAAGGCGGGCATCTGGTATGAATTTGAGATTGCGGGGCGGGACAGCGAGACCTTCTATCGGGAGGATATGCTCCTGCATCGGGACGGCGCTCTTCTCACGAGCAAGAACAGACGCTTCCTTGACCTGAGGACAGAAGAGGCGGACGCATTTTTACGGGAAAAACTCCTGAAACAGCTCAAAGAAAACGGGTTCAAATATATCAAGATCGACTATAACGACAACATCGGCATGGGATGTGACAGCGAGGACGGCGCAGCATTCGGTGAGGGCGGACGGCAGGTCACGGAGGCGAGCCTCGAATGGCTCACAAAGCTGAGGGAGGAGATCGGGGACCTCGTCATCGAGAACTGCTCCTCGGGGGGCAGCCGTATCGAGCCCAAACGGATGCAACTGGTCTCCATGTGCTCCTTCTCGGACGCCCACGAGTGCCCCGAGATCCCGCTCGTCGCGGCGAACGTCTCCCGTGTCATTCCCGCCAGACAGTCCCAGATCTGGGCGGTTCTGAGGGCGGATGAGAGCGACTCGCGTACGATCTATTCCCTCTGTGCCGCAATGATGGGCAGGATCTGCCTCTCGGGGGATATTCTCAGGCTCACCAAAGAGAAGCTGGCGCTCCTTCGCGCGGGGCTCAGATTTTACGACTCCGTCAAAGAGATCGTGCGGCGGGGGGACATCGCAGAGATCGACAATACCGTCGAATATTACCGCGACCCCAAGGGCAGACAGGTCTATCGCAAAGAATATCGCGGAGAAATGCTCGTCATCGTGCATTTTCTCGACGACGAGAGCGAGGTTTCGGTCAATATGTCGGGTTATTTGCTCAAAGACAGCTTTACCGACCTCACATATACGACGGGGGAGACGCTCCGTATCCATGGACAGAAGTTCCATGCGGGCGCTTTCCTCTTAAAAAAGGAGAATTGACGGCATGAAAGAGATCAGCAGTATGCTCGCCGAGCGCGGGCAGACGCAGGTCCTGCGCTATTTCGACGGTTTGACCCCCGACGGGCAGAGAGAACTCATCCGACAGATCGAAAACATCGACTGGGAGACGGTCGAGCTCTGGCGGGATCCCGAAGACTTGAGCGGCAAGGGGGAGATCAGCCCCATCGAAGGGCTCACGCTCGCCCAAATCAAGGAAAAAGAGGCGGAATATTTCGAGGTAGGCGCAGCGGCGATCCGCGCGGGCAAGCTCGCCTGCGTGCTCCTGGCGGGCGGGCAGGGGACGCGGCTCGGCTCGGATGCTCCCAAGGGGGCGTATGACATCGGGCTCACCCATCCTCTCTATATCTTTGAGATGCAGATCAAAAATCTGCTCGAAGTCTGCAAGGCGTGCGGGGCGACGGTGCCGCTCTTCATCATGACGAGCGAAAAGAATGACGCCGCGACGCGGGCATTCTTCCGTGAACATCATTCCTTCGGCTATCCCGAGGCGTACATCCGCTTCTTTGAGCAGGAACTCGCCCCGAGCGTGGACTTTACGGGAAAACTCCTTCTCGAAGACAAGGGCACGCTTGCCCTCTCGCCCAACGGCAACGGCGGGTGGTATTCCTCCCTGAAAAAATCGGGCGCGGACGGCGATTTCCCCGCGATCGAGTGGTATAACGTCTATGGCGTCGACAATGTCTTGCAGAGGAGCGCGGACCCCGTCTTCCTCGGCGCAACGATTGCAAGCGGCAGGATGAGCGGCGCAAAGGTCGTCAGAAAGAAGGATCCGCATGAGCGGGTCGGTGTGCTCTGCCTCGAGGACGGCCTTCCCTCCGTGATCGAGTACTACGAGCTCACCGAGGAGATGGCAACGGCGCGGGGGGCGGACGGCGAGCTCGCCTATTCCTTCGGCGTCATCCTCAATTACCTTCTCTCGGCGAAGAAGCTCGAAGAGATCGCAAAGGAGCGGATCCCCGTCCATGTCGTCAAGAAAAAGATCCCATACCTCGACGAAAACGGCGTCCTCGTCAAGCCCGAGAAGGAGAACGGGTATAAGTTCGAGACGCTCATCCTCGATATGGTAAAACTCACGGGGAGCTGTCTCCCCTTCGAAGTCGTGCGGGAGAAGGAGTTTGCGCCCATCAAAAATAAAGAGGGGACGGACAGCGTCGAGAGCGCGCGGGAGCTCCTCAAAGAGAACGGGGTGAGGCTATGACCGAGACACAACAGAAGTTTATCGTAACGCTCTTCGCCGTCAACGGCACGCTGGAACAGCTCTTCGGGAGCGGGGACATCACCCTGTTTTCGGAGTTGAACCACGAGATCAAGACGATGTATGACCTCCAGCACGGCAGCGAGGATCCCGTCATGAAGGCGTGCAACGCGGAGTGCGAAATCATCTACCAAAACTTCGACATGATCATCGCCGTGCTCCGCACGACCGAGGACGGCGTCATCGACGGCGGCGCACAGTCCGCCCTCAATAAGCTCTTGCACAACATTGACGAAGCCGTCGTAAACCTCGCGACTGCGCTCGGGATCGTACAATAACAATTGTTATATAACAAATGTTATAAATAAATAAGGAGACGAACACAATGCTCACTCAGGAAAGAAAAAGCCGAAAGCGGAACAGCACAAAGAAACCGAAGCTCTTGCTTCTTGTCATCTCCATCGTGCTCGTCATTGTCATGGCGCTGAGCGCTTGTCAAAGCGGGACGGCGCAGACCCCGAGTAATCCCGATCACGGGACGGGGGACGTGGGCGGCTCTGTCCAGAAGCCCGATGACACGGAACAGCCCGACGGTTCGGGCGGCTCGGGCAATACCGACATCAGCGGCGATACGGGCGGTAACGGCGATTCGGACGACAAAGGTGACACGGGCGATAACGGCGATTCGAGCGACAAAGGTGACTCGGGCGATACAGGTGACTCGAGTGACACGGGCGATAACGGCGACTCGGGGGGCGGGGACCTGCCCGGGGCGACGGCGGAGCTCGAGATCCATTTCCTCATGCTCGGCAACGGCTATGCGGGGGACTGTACCCTTCTGAAGACGGGGAACACGGAAGTCCTCATCGACGCAGGATCCCGCAACGCATCGGCATCGACCCTCGTGCCCAAGATCAAGAGCTATTGCACGGACGGGATCCTCGAATATGTTATCGTGACGCACGCCGATCAGGACCATATATCGGCTTTTGTCGGCAGCAACAGCAACTTTTCGGACGGTATTTTTGCAAACTTTAAGTGCGGGACTATTATCGATTTTGCACTCAGTTCGAAGAGCACGAAAGTCTATAACAATTATAAGATATGTCGGGATAAAGAGGTGAGTCAGGACGGCGCGAAGCACTATACCGCCCTTCAGTGCTGGAATCAGACGGACGGCGCGCAGCGGGAATATACCCTCGCCGAGGGGATCAAATTCGAGATCCTCTATCAAAAGTTTTATGAGCAGACCACTTCCGATGAAAATAATTATTCGGTCTGCACCCTCTTTACGCAGAATGAGTACCACTATCTCTTCACGGGCGACCTCGAGGCAGCGGGAGAGGCGAGTCTCATCGAAAAGAACAATTTGCCGAAGTGCAAGCTCTTCAAGGCGGGGCACCACGGGAGCAAGACCTCGAGCAACGACAACCTGCTTCGGGTGATACAGCCTGAAAATGTCTGCATTCCCTGCAACGCGGGCTCGACAGAGTACACCGACAATAAAAACGGCACCTTCCCGACGCAGGACACCCTCAACCGCATTGCACGCTACACCAAGAATATCTATGTCCCGATCTATTCTCCGAGCGGGGATTCAAAAGATGTCGCGCTCCTGAACGGGGAGATCACCGTCCGCTCGAACGGGATCGATTTCTCCATTCACGGCAGCAATAACGATACCATTCTGAAGGAAACGGAATGGTTCAAGAGCAACAGAACGTGGCCGTCGTATGGCGTTCAATAGAGAAAAAGAGGCGATCATGTCCGAAATTACAGCCATAACGCCGCAGATCCACGATAAGACCCGCTGCAATATCGAGATCGACGGAAGATTTTTCTGCGGGATGAAACTCGTGACGGTGATGCAGAACCGACTCAAAGTCGGAAGCATCGTGACGGCGGAGCAGCTCGCCGCGATCCAGCTCGAGAGCGAGAAGGAGACCGCGCTCGACAAGGCGCTCACCCATATCTCCCTCGGCATGAAGACAGAGAAGGAGATTGCGGATTATCTCTTGAAGAAGGGGTATCTCGGCGACGTCATCGAGTATGTGCTCGAAAAAATGCGTTCCTATGGCTTTGCGGACGATGAAGCGTATGCAAGGGGCTATGCCGAGGGCGCGGGGAAGAAGAAGGGCAAAAAGCTCATCGCGCTCGAGCTCAGGCGGAAGGGTATTTCGGATGAGGCCATCGAGGCGGCGCTCGGGGAGCTCTCGGGCGAGGAGGAAGCGGCGCGGGCGGTCCTTGAAAAATACCTGCGCGGGAAGGATGTGACGGACAGGGCGACCGTGCAGAAGGCGGTCAGATACCTGCTTTCCAAGGGATTTGAGTATGATACCGTGCGGTCAGCGCTCGCCGCATACACAGACGATGAGGATTGAACAGTTCAGGACGGTGGATTCCACCAACGAATATGCGAAGACGCTCCTCCCCGCGCGGGAGGACGTTGCCGTTTTTGCGGAGATGCAGACGCACGGAAGGGGGACGAAGGGCAGGAGTTTCCTCTCGGACATGGGTGGGGTCTATTGCACGTTTTTGACCTTCTACACGGACATGGTACCCGCAAATGCATTCCGTATCATGGCGCACGCCGCCGTCGCCGTTTGCAGGACGCTCGAGGCGTATTCGATCATACCCGAGATCAAATGGCCCAACGACGTCCGTGCCGCGGGCAGGAAGATCGCGGGGATCCTCATCGAAAACGGGATGCGGGAGGGGGCGATCGATCACAGCATCGTCGGGATCGGGCTCAACGTCACAAACGACGTCTCCGCGCTCTCGGGCATCGCCGTGAATATGGCCGAGCTCGGCGCTTCCCCGCCCGTGGAGGAAGTCGGAAGACGCCTGCTCGATCACTATCTTCGCCCCTCGACATTTGAGGAATACCTCGCCCGTGTGCATTTTCTCGGCCAAAAGATCCGTGTGACCGAGGGGGAACGGGAATATGAGGCGGTCGCGCGGCGCATCCTTTCGGACGGGCGGCTGGAGATTCTGACGGCGGAGGGCATCCGCGTGCTCTCGGGCGGAGAGATCGCGCTCTTGCCCCGATAAGGAGAGATCATGAAATTTGCATTCACAAATGCGCAGATGCGCACGTTTGAGGAGAAAATCACAGAAAAAACGCCCGTCTCCGTGCTCATGGAACGGGCGGGGAGGGCGCTCGCAGAGGCGGTCGAAGGGGCGATGCGCCGCTGCGGGACGACAGACGCCGCGTTTGTCTGCGGCGGGGGAAATAACGGGGGCGACGGGTTTACCGCCGCCGAGATCTTACGCCAAAAGGGGTATGAGGTGACTGTGATCTGCCTTTCGGAACGCTTTTCCGAGGCGTGTGCCGCCGCGAAATCTGCCTACCGCGGGGAGATCCTCGGCAGGATCCCGAGGCGCCGCTTTTCCGTGATCGCTGATTGCCTGTTCGGCACGGGGCTCACCCGCCCCGTTGAGGGGGAAAACGCCGCGCTCATCGGGTTCATCAACGGCGGGGACTACGTCGTCGCGTGCGACCTGCCGTCGGGACTCTCGGCGGGCGGGATCGCCCTCGGCGCCTGTGTCAGGGCGGATGAGACGGTGGCGATGGGGCAGGCGAAATGTGCCCTGTATCTCTCGGACGGCGCAGACCGTGCGGGGAAGGTCACCGTCGCCGACATCGGGATCCCCGCCGAAGGGGGGACGGAGATCTGGGAGAGGGAGGACGTCGCGGCGTTCTTCCCCAAACGGCCTTCCCATTCGCATAAGGGGAATTTCGGCTCTGTTGCCATCCTTGCAACCTGCAATATGCTCGGCGCGCCCCTTCTGTCCGTCGGCGCGGCACTGAAATCGGGGGCAGGTTATACCGATGTCTACATGACCTCTGCGTCGATCCCCTGTGGGGACGCGGCGAAAATTGCGGCGTTTCAGGCAGAAGATGAAGTGCACCGCGCGCTCTTTGCGGCGAAATATCCCGCCTGCCGCTTCACCTTTTATGACGGGGAGCCGATTTTTGCCGAGGCTATTGCGTTCGGCATGGGGGCGGGTGTGGGGAGACCGCAGTATGAGATCATCGGATCCCTCCTCGAAAACGACGCCTGCGGGACCCTCATTCTCGACGCCGATGCACTCAACACCCTTTCCGTATGCGGCACGGAGCTTCTGAAAAAGCACAGGCGGCCCGTCATTCTCACGCCACATCCCGCCGAATTTTCCCGTCTCACGGGCAGGCCTGTGGGGGAGATCCTCTCCGATCCCGTCGGCTGTGCACGGGAATTTGCAAGGGAGTATGGCGTTGTCGTCGTGCTCAAGAATAACCGTTCCGTCATCACGGACGGCACGCGGACGGCGATCAATCCGACAGGTTCTCCCGCGCTCGCCAAAGGGGGGAGCGGGGACGTGCTCGCGGGACTCATCGCGGGGACGGCGGGGCGCGGCGTGCCGCCCTTCGAAGCGGCCTGTGTCGGCTGTTATCTCCTCGGGAGAGCGGGGGAAGCGGCCGCCCGCGTTATGGGGGAATATGCCCCCGATGCGACGGATATCATCTCATATCTTGCCGAGGCGATCTCGGAAGCAGAGGGTCAGCCCTCCCGATAACCGACCGCGCGGATGAGGACGGCGGCGGCCATGAGGATGCTCCCCGCCACGAGATAATAGAGGGGAAAGAGCACGAAAAGGCTCATGAAGAGCAGGGCGCTCCCGCTCACGAAGAAGGGACGGGCGTTGCGCTTGGAAAAGGCGCGGCGCAGCTTCATGCGGGCGGTGCGGCGGGGGATCTGCGAGCAGATGAGCGGGTCGGGGATGGTGTCCGTGCGCGAGAAGAGCGCATAGACCTCATCCCCTTTCATTGCACTTTTTTGAAAGGATAAGAGGAGTTTTTCCGCCGCTTCGGAGAGGGAATTGCAGACGAGCACAAAGGGCGTTTCGCCGTATTTTCGTAAAAATGAGGCCACCATGTCCGCGGACAGGGGCTCCATTGTGAAGGAAGGGAGGTACAAAACGCCGTCGAGAAGGATGGCCTCCTCCCTGAGCGCCGCCTCTTTCCCGTCTGCGATGAGCGCCCTGAGGAGCGCCGCGCGGACTTTCTCCTCCTTTTCGAGCGCGAGATGCAGGAGAAGGGCGTCCCGTGCCTCTTTTTCCTTTTTCCCGCGTACCTTCTTTTCACGGCTGCCGAGGATGAGCATCGACGACCCCGCAAAGGCGGCGGCGGCAAAGAGGACGGAGAAGAGGATGCAAAGCGGCAGGGAGAGGCGGAGGAAGCGCAATACCCCGAAGGAGACCAAGGCGCAGCTCGCCGTATAGAAGAGGATGTCGAGTGCATCCGCAAAAGAAATTTTCAGCATGAATTTATTTTTGACGTAATTTCTCAAATTAAACTTGCAAAGCGCGGAGAAGTATTGTATAATCAAAGTATGAAGATCGCACTCTTCGGCGGATCCTTCGACCCGATCCACCGTGAACATATCCGGCTCGCACAGGAGGCGCAGCGCATTCTCGGGCTCGACAAGCTCATCTTCATCCCTTCCTTCCGTGCCCCGCACAAGAGCACGGGGGCAGTTGCGGAGGGGGAGGACAGGCTTCGGCTTTGCCGTATCGCCTGTAACGGGATGCCCTTTGCCGAGGCGAGCGGGTACGAGCTCGAAGCGGGCGGGACGAGCTATACCTATCTCACCTGCCGCGCTTTCCGTGAAAAATACCCCTCTGCGGAGCTCTTTTTCCTCGTCGGAGCGGATATGCTCGAGGATTTTTTCAGCTGGAGATGTCCCGAAGAGATCTTAAAATGCGTCACGCTCGTCGCGTGCGGGAGGGAGAAGGCGATCGACCCCGCCCTCTGTGCACGCTTCCGCGAGAGGTTCCATACCGATGTCGTCTGCCTTCCTTGGACGGGGGAGGCCGTCTCCTCGAGCGATGTGCGCGTATCGCTCGCCTTCGGTGACAGGGAACGGGCGGAACGGCTCCTCAGCCAAGACGTGCTGGGGGAGATCGAAGCGCGCGGGCTCTACCGTTACCCGTTGCAGGAGGGCGCCCTCGGCCTTCTGACGCCTGTCCGCAGGGCGCACAGCGAGCGCGTCGCCCGTATGGCGGTCAAGCGTGCGAGAAGCCTCAAAATTCCCGAGCGGAAGGCGCTCATCGCCTCCATGCTGCACGACTGCGGTAAATATGTCACCGCGGACAGTCCCCTTCTCAAGGGATTTGTCCCGCCCGAGGACGTACCGCCCCCCGTGCTGCACCAGTTTACGGGAGCGTTCATCGCCGAGACATCGTTTGCCGTCACCGAGGAGGATATCCTCGACGCGATCCGCTATCATACGAGCGGAAGACCGGAGATGACGGCGCTCGGGAAGCTCGTCTATCTTGCAGATCTTCTCGAGGAAGGGCGGGATTTTGAGGGCATCGGGCGGCTCCGCGCGCTCTTCTATGAGGACCTCGACGCCTGCCTTTGCGCCGCGCTCGAGCGCCAGCTCGCCTATCTCAATGAGCAGGGACAGCCCGTCTATCCCCTCACCGCGGCGACCTATCAATGGATCAAAACGCAACATATATCGCGTTTTTGAGTAAAATCAAGACATAAGGGAGGAAGCATGATGCAAGCGAAAGAACTCGCACGGGCGGCTGCAAAAGCGCTCTCGGACAAGAAAGGACAGGACATCGTCATCATCGACGTGGAGGACCAGACGATCGTATGCTCGTATTTCGTGATCGCGACGGGTACCTCTTCCACACAGGTGCGCGCGCTGTGCGATAATGTTGAGGAGCAGCTCGAAAAGAGCGGGCACGCGCCCATCCGCACGGAGGGCGTCCGTGAGGGGAGATGGGGCGTTCTCGATTACGGCGACGTCGTCGTGCACGTCTTCAACGAGGAATCCCGCCTCTTCTATTATCTCGAACGGCTGTGGGACAGCGGGCAGAACGTCGAACGGTATCATGATCCCGACTGATCAACTCTGCCGCGTCGTCTGACGTGTCACTTGAATTGAATGCGCTTGGGCTCGGAGTATTCGGGCTTCGGGCGCTTTTTTTTGCGTTCGACGAGGAAATAGACGGGCTCGGGCGGGGGCGGCTTGGGGACGCTCCTCTTGCTTGGCTTCTTTTTACGGAGGGAGCGGTAACCGATCGCCGCGAGCCTTATGGCGTGCACGGCGGCGGCACAGAGGAGAAAGAGGATTGCCGCGTAAAGGGCGCCGCGGGCTTGTACGGAGAGAAGGATCATACGGCAAGTATAACCCCTCCGCGGATGTCGGAAATTACGAAGAAAAGGCATATAAACCGAGATTTTCGGGAAAAATTCCTGTCATGGAAGAATACGTCGAAGGGGAGCGGCTCACCCCCGCAGAGGCCGCGGAATTTACCGAGTTCAAACGCACACGGCGGGAGACCGAGGTCCTGCTCGCTCTCAAAAAGATGATCGTCGATGCCTCGCGGCGGGAATCGGCGGGGGAGATGCTCAAAAAGGGCTGCGAGCTCGCAAAACGGATGCACGCGGGCGGGATCCTCGTCTCATCCGCAAACGTCGGGATCGCGCGGCGGCTCCTCAAAGAGCAGGGCGCTCATGTCATCTGCCTTGTCGGGGGAACGGGGGAGTGTATGCCCGCCGTCAAGCAGTATGAGGCAAAACGCGCCGTGCGGATGGGGGCGTCCGAGATCCGTCTCGTGCCCTGTTATTCCGCGCTCGTCGGGAGGGATCTGCACTATCTCAGGCGGGAGGTGAAGCGGGTCAGGCGGGCGGCGCGGGGGTGTCCCGTCGTGCTGTCGCTCGAGGACAGGACGCTCGAAGAGGAGGAGATCGCGCTCGGCGTGCGGGCGGCGGCGGAGGGGGGAGCGGCGGGCGTATGCGTGCGCGGGGAGACGCCTGTGCTCCTGCAGGCGGTCGAGTCGGGCGCGGGGAAGCTGTTTACGGATTGCTCGGGGGTGGAGAATGCCGAACAGTTCCGTACCCTCTTGCACCTCGGCGCCGCACGGCTCACGACGCCCTGCCCCGACCGTATCGCCGACGACCTCTTCTCCGCGCTCGGGTAAGGGGGGGGGCGGTCATTCCCCCCACCCTACCCTCCCCCCGCAAGCGGGTGGAGGCGCCACCGCCTGCCCCACCCCCTGCGTCATCCTGAGGGCGAAGCCCGAAGGATCCCCTCAAACGGAGTCCGAACTTTCATCCTCGGGATTCTTCGCTACGCTCAGAATGACGCGTTTGGGTAAGGGGAACGGAGTCCGACCCTCGGCGCACCCCAAGGGGGTAGGTCTTTTGGGCCCGTTTGGGGCACTCCGAATTTGCCTGTATATGGAAATTTTGGGTGAAATCGGAAAATTTGGGGAAAATTTTTTGAATTTCGTGGCATTTGTGAAATATTTTTTGTGTTAAATCATTGACTTGCCAAATCGAACGTGCTATAATCAATTAGCATGACATAGAGTCTATCGTGTAGCCGTTTACGCGTACGCGCGTGTGATATCCGCAATACGCGGGCGAGCGCGAGCCGAAAGCGATACGGATACCGAAGAAAATTTTCTGTGTCAAGAGGAGAAAAGCATGAGTGATTCAGGCAAGAAAAGGGACAAGAGCTTTATTACACTGCTCATTTTGATCATTGTATGCGCTTGTCTCATGATCGCCGCCGTCACAACTTTGGGCGTTGGTATGTCCAAAGGCTTCGGCGGTGGGGAACCGGGCCCGGTCGGGCCTGTAGGTCCTTCGGGTCAAAACGGCGCTGTGGGGTCTATGTGGTACACCGGCGCCGGCGAAGAAGAACCCAACGCCGAATTGGGCGTCAAGGGAGACTTTTTCCTTGACGGCGCGGGCAACGTCTACCGCAAGGGCGACAACGGCTGGGAAAAGACCGGTGTCAACCTCAAGGGCGCAGACGGCGAAGCCGACGTTCCCTATATCGGCGATAACGGCAATTGGTGGACCGCAAACGGTGACTCCCACGTGTCCGCCATGGGCACGAACGGCATCACGCCCCATATCGGTACAAACGGCAACTGGTACATCGGCGACGATGACACAGGGGTAGCCGCTCAGGGCGCAGCGGGCGTTGCTCCCACGATCACGATCGATCCCGAGACCAATCAGTGGCTCGTCAACGGCCAGCCTGTCGGTCAGGCCACGGGCGATAAGGGTGATACTCCCTTTATCGGCGACAACGGCAACTGGTGGATCGGCACGACCGATACGCAGGTCAAGGCGAAGGCCGAGGACGGCCATACCCCTTCGATCACGATCAAAGAGGGCTATTGGTATGTCGACGGCGAGCCTCTCGGCGTCAGGGCGGAAGTTTCCGTCGAGATCAAAGAGAGCGAGGAAGGCGTCCTGACATGGTGGATCAACGGCACCGACACGGGGCTCCCCGCGCAGGGTGAAAAGGGTGAGAACGGTCTCACGCCTTTCATCGGCACGGACGGCAACTGGTGGATCGGCACCGAAAACACCAACATTCCCGCCAAGGGCGAGAACGGCAAGGACGGCATATCGCCCAGCATCGGCGAAAACGGCCATTGGTGGGTCGGCTCCTATGATACAGGGGTCGGCGCAGCGGGCGTAGACGGCAAGGACGGCGCGACATGGCATTCGGGTTACGGCACTCCCGTGACCGCCGAGACCTCTCAGGTCGGCGAACAGTATGTTCCCGCCAATGTCGGTGACTTCTATCTCGATATCGATAACGGTAAGGTCTACCGCCGCGACGCGAGCGGGTGGAAATACCTCATCACGCTCCTGAACGTGATCACGAGCAATAACGGCCAGTGGCTCGTCAACGGTCAGCCGATCGGGATCTCCGTCTCCACATGGCGGAACGGCTCGGGCAACCCTCAGGACGTAGTCGACGGTAACTGGGGCGACCTCTATCTCGATCTCACGAACGCGGACGTCTACAAGAGCTTGTCCGAAGTCGGCCAGTCGACCAAGAACTGGGAAAAGGCCTTCAATATGAAGGGCGAAAAGGGCGACAAGGGCGAAACGGGTCCTCAAGGCCCCGAAGGCCCTCAAGGCAAACCCGGTGTGGACGGCAGCGACGGGAAAGACGGGAACGACGGTCAGGACGGCGTACGCGGCAGTCTCTGGACGGTCGGCACGGGCAAACCTTGGTCCTCGGGCACCGAGCAGGTCGAGGGCGGCCAGCAGGTCGAGAACGCTCTCGCAGGCGATCTCTACCTCAATATGGCCGATTCCACCGTCTGGCAGTATCAGCCCGACGGAGCGGACGGCTTCGAGTGGGTCGAACTCTTCTCGATCAAGGGCGAAAAGGGCGACCGCGGCGCAACGTGGTTTGTCGGTAGCGGCGCACCCGATGACCAGCCCGATGAGTTCTTCGGCGAGCTTCTTCCCGGTGACTTCTACTTCGACAGCGTCCACGGATATATATATGTATATACGCAGGACCCTGCAACCAAGGAGTGCAGCTGGGTGCTCAACAACGAAGAAAATCCTCTCGCAGGGACCCGCTGGTTCAGCGGCACGCTCACGCCGGGCGAAGAGGGCTTCGACGCGCTCGTTGAGGCGAAGCATAAGAACGATGTTTACTTCAACACCGTCACAAAACTCATCTATCAATATAATGGTAAGACGTGGGTCGAGCTCGGCCAGCTCAATACAGGCGACCGCGGCACCCGCTGGTTCTACGGCACGCTTGATCCCGCGTTCGCGGCGACGGACGATGCGGAAGGCGAGGAGTTCGAGGAACTCACGGAAAGCAAGCTGAAGGGCGACTTCTACTTCCAGACATTCCCCGAGATCAGCGGCAAAGCGGGCTTCATCATCTGGGTCTATGACGATGTCAATTCCAACGGCACCCTCGCTTGGCGTGTCCTCTATGACCACAGTCAGGAAGCGACAATCAAGAATTTTGTCATTCCCGATTACGATACGCTCCGTGCATTCCGCGACGCTGTCAACAGCGGTGTCTCGTTTGCAGACAAGACGGTCACCTTCACGGACGACATCACAGTTCGCGCAGGGTTCACCCCGATCGGTACGAAAGAGCATCCGTTCGACGGTATTCTCAAGGGCACGGACGCCGAAGGGAAGTCGTGGACAGTCAATCTTTCCGACGGCGGACCGCTGTTCGGCTACATCGGCGCAGGCGCGACGCTCGAAGACATCAAGGTCACGAGTGTCTATGGCGACGGCTCGCCCGAACTCCGTACATTCAAGAACACAGCAGACGAAGAATACATCTCTCTCCTCAAAGACACATACGGCATAGCGAAATCTATCGCCGAAAATGCAACCCTCAAGAACATCGAAATCAGAGTCGATCAGCAGGATGTCGTTTCCGTCGCCGTTATCGTCGGCAATAAAGAAGGGGCGCAATGGAGCGCAACTACCGATATCCATGTCAACGTGGTGGGCGTCAAGAAAGCAACGAATGCTGCAGAGAAGTCCCTCAACGACTACAACCTCGTGCTCACCAACCGCTTGCTCGAGCTCGACAATGCCCATTACACATTCGAGTTTGTCGGCTTCGCAGGCAACAGCTACATCGATGTCTCCAATGCGCAGAGCCTCACGGTCAAAGATTGCTACGCAGACGTCGATCCCGCATACGCTTGCAAGCGCAACGATCTCGGTCAGGCTGTCATGGCGGACGGCACGCTCGGCAATCTTGCAGGCGGTAAGGCGGCAGACCTCAACGGCAGGGCCGCGTTCATCGTCGGACGTCAGAGCTCCGCGACGGGCGAAGGCAAAGGCATCGAGCTCACCGTTACGGACAGCACCATTCTCTCGGCGCAGTCCACGACGGAGGAAAAGATCCTTCTCGCAGGCCGCTACGACGCAGACGAGTACAGCAACGCGATCTTCGTCTGGACCAAGATCGCCAAGGCGACGATCACGGGCAACACCTTCGGCGCCGACACGGCGGAAGATCGCTACACCTTCACCGCGGTCAAGTTCCTGTCCATGGCGGAAGGCGCGCAGATCACCATTGACAATAATACTGTCTACGGCACCAACAGCGTCTATGCCTTCCAGGCGTTCGACCTCTGCACGGTGAACGCTGTGGCGTACAGTGCATCCTTCACGGGGAACACTGTCACCGTCGACACGACCAATCCCGCAGAAGGCCACGCAGATGACGTTTACTTCCTGTATGTCGAGACGGGCAACAAGAAGACGGGCGCGCACGGGCAGATCTACATCGGCAGCGGCAACACTGTCAAGAAGCAGTCGGAAACGTCGACGGAAACGCTTGATGTCAACACTGTCAATGCAGGAAAGCTCATCGACATCGAGAAGAACGAGAGTTCGACGACGCCGAAGAACGACTTCGACTTCATCGTCCTTGACGCAGTCCTCGATGCGAACGGCAAGCTCACGAGCGGCAAGGTTTACCTCGGCTCGACGCTCGGCAACGACGACGAGAGCAACATCTCGCGTGAGGAGTTCGTCAATACGTACGTTCTCAACACGGATAAAGCGAAGCATGACGTCTGGTTCGTTGACATCAATGTCGAGAATCCTCTCGGCTTTGTCCAGCACGCCGCAGATTACCCGACGCACTACTACGTCAACAATGCACAGGGTCTCGGCCACTTCCGCGACATGGTCAATACCGGTAGCGAGTTTATCGATAAGACCGTTGTCACGACGCAGGACATCGACCTTGAAGATCTTGGCACAGATTGGGTCCCGATCAGCGGCTATAACGGACATCTTGTTTCGGGTAACTGGGCAAGCCCTCAGTACGAAAAGTCGTTCAAGGGTACGTTCACCACGACGTATCTGGGACATCGCTATGCGATCAAGAACCTCAAGATCGACAGGTCGGGTGCGGCTGGCCATGATATGGAAGACGGGCCTTACATGAATCTTGGCTTGTTCGGATATTTGAACGGCGGTTCATTGAAAGGCATTCACCTTAACGGCGTAGTCATTAAGACAGATAACTCGAGTAGTGTGGTCGCCGGCTCGGAAGGCATCCACTCGGGCGTCGGCGCACTGGTCGGTCATACGTACGGCGTAGGTGGAGATGGCTATTTCGAAGACATTCTTGTGGACGGTTTGATCGACATCGAGTCGAAAAACTATGTCCAGGTCGGCGGTGTATTCGGATGGCTCGACGGCGGCAATCTCAAGAACATCGAGGTCATCGGGGATGACGGTAGTAAAATTGTATCGACGGGAACCGCTTTCTCCGGTTACTTCGTCGCAGGTATCGCTGCTCATAAAGACGGCAGTGGTACATACAAAAATCTCACCGTCAGGAACATCACGATCGAAGGCTATCGGAATGTCGGCGGTCTCATCGGCGTATCTACGGGCACGATCACCGGCGCAACGTTGGATAAGGTCACGCTCCAAATGGATGAGGGTCCGTCCGACTCCGATACGATGAAGAGCCTTTACGGCAAGAACGTGGGCGCAGTCGCCGCTTCTATCGGTGGCACGGGTGCTTCAATGAACATCAGCGGCGTAAACGCTACAAATATTACGTTGTTGCGTACCGCGAAGAATTACGTTTATGGCTCTCCTTACTACTTTGCCAAGTCCGTATGGAATAGCGGCTATGTCGGCGGTATATATGAAGGATTTACGGACTATTTGGGCAATGTAAAGGCGGATCCCTCAACGGCATTTAATAACATCTCGATCGGTGCAGATTGCCACCTTGACGCGAAGATCGACGACGGTCTCTACATCAAAGACGGCGTGTACGAGATTCGCGAGGCGGTCGGTTTGCAGCGCTTCGCCGATATGGTCACGAAGAACGTTTCCAAGAAAGCCGGCTTTGAATTCAGACCCGACACGACGGATATGCAGGTCAAACTCCTTGTCGATGTCGACGTCAATAAGGACCTCAAAGACGCCGAAGGCAACTGGCTCAAGAATGATTATGTAGCACATGGCTATTATTCTGCATATGAGTATTCTCTTGACCCGATCGGTTCTGCGGGATCGAAATACGAAGCCAACATTTTCAAGGGCACGTTCGACGGCGGTATCTACGACGCGGACGGCAAGCTCACAGGTTGCCATACCATTACAGGCCTTACGGCGGCTCTGTTCGACAGCACGGACGGCGCGACGATCAAGAACCTCAAACTCGAAGAGGTCGCGGTCACGGGCGAGAGCAACGTCGGCGGTCTCGTCAATGTTGCCAAGAACGGCACCGAAATCTCCGATGTCTCCGTCGAGGGCGCAGTCTCTGCCAAGAAGACGGGCGTCGGCGGTATCGTCGGTCAGGCGCAGGGCGCACTCACGCTCACCAATGTCTCCTTCGGCGGCAGCGTTGCCATGGGTGAATTGGCCGAAGACCGCGAGGCGCTCACGGATTGGACAACGACGCGTGCGATCGGTGCGATCGTCGGCTCCACGACGGCTGTCGAGGGTGCAGACAACAGCGTCGTCCTCACCAATGTCAAGATGACGGGCGGCTCGATCGCCAACTACTACGAGGACGAGACCCACGGCGCTCCCAACCTCCTCGTCTACAACTACGGCTTCGTCGGCTCGGGCGATGATACATATAATCCTGAGTACAACGCGACCGAAGTTCTCAAGCTCACCACGGAGATCCCCGAACTCAAGGGCGCGGCGGATGTCGAGTTCCGTGCAAGCGATCTCGAAGACAATACCAAGGAAGGCTGCTCGCTCAACGCGAAGATCGTGGCGACAGATCTTGACCTCTTCGCTGTTGTCAATGACGGTATTGAAAACGTTGCCGTCATGGCGAAGAGCGCCAAGGGCCTTCAGAGCGTCTCCACGCTCGTCAACAACGGTATCAGCTTCAAGGGCCAGACGGTCGTCATCGGTAGTGATATCGAAATGGCGAATCTGCCTTGGACGCCGATCGGCGAGGCTGATCATCCCTTCGAAGGCACCTTCCTCGGCGGGTACTCTGTCGAGAGCGCGGGCGCGACGGAGAAGGTCGAGCACAAGATCATGCACCTCGGCGACACGCTCTTCGGCACGACGAGCGGCGCAGTGATCAAGAACGTCACGCTCAGCGACGTCGCCTTCGCAGGGCCTTCCGTCCTCGCGGAGAACGTCACGAACACGACGATCGACGGCGTCTCGATCGAAGCATGGGTGCAGAACGTGGGCGGCAGCTCCGTTGTCACGGCTTCCGACCTTGCCAAGGCGCCTTACGGCTTGTATGTCAGCGGCACGGCGTCGACGGTCACGAATACCGAAATCACCGTCAAGCTCTACTACACCGATAAGACAGAGGGTCAGAACCAGCCGTTCGGCGGCGTCATCTTCACGGCGAAGATCGACGAGTCCTCCAACTCCGACGTCTCCTATGTCGGCAACACGATCGAAGGTACTCCTACCCCCGACGCCTACACGGCCGTCATTGAGGATGAGATCTTCCACCTTGGCGGATTTAACATGAACGTGAACGCGAAGACGCCTGAGGTGAAGTTCACCTTCGACGGAATCAAGTTCTTGGGTGACAGCTGTATCGACCTGAATCAGCTTGGTGACGGAGCGTCGCCTAACGTTCAGGAGATCACTGTAACGAACTGCTACGCAGACGTGAAGCCCGACCATATCGGCGGCGCTTATGCAGGGTTCGTTATTGCGGAAGCGTCCAATAACGGCGTTGTTGAAACAAAGGTCACAATCAAGAATAACGTCGTGATGTCCAATACCAGTGCAACGGCAGATCGGTACGAGAATGTTGCGACAGCAGTTTGCCTGTACGCAACCGTTGCAGACGGCTCCGAAATCAGCGGCAACGTATTCGGCTCCGTTGAGAAACCTTATCATGAAGCGGTCATCAAGTTGTTCCGTATCACGAAGGGCACGACGATCAAGGTTGAAAACAACACGATTTACACCGACGCGGAACGCGCAATCACCGGCGTATCCAGCGGCAACAAGCCTGTGTTCCTTGATCTTGGGCCGACCGCAAACGATGAGTTTACGGTTTGGATGAAGAACAACAAGCTCAACATCAACTGCGAGCCCGAAGACGTTGAAAAAGCGTCGACGTATGGACTTGTCGGTACAGGCACGAATGGATCTTGGATCGTTCAACCGAGAAGCGCGCGCGTCTTCATCACGAAAGACAATGAAGTCAAGGTCAATGATACGAAGATCGATATCGACTTCGATTATATCTACGGGCGTCTCAATGACGACTCCTACGACTTCATCGGTTACAATGTTGAGACGGAAGAGGTCGCAGATGGCGACACGACTGTCACGAAGATCACGAAGGGTGACTTCATCTTCGGTCATACGTCGAGGTTTGAGTCCACGCAGGATGCGGCAATGGCAACAGCGCTTCAGACCTACGTCAAAGAAGGCTCCGAGGCCGATATCCACATCGTCGTCGGCGAGCAGTTCGGTCGCAGACTCAGCGATCTTCTTGCCGAAAAGTATGATACCTATTATAACTTCTCGCTTGTCGGCCTCAACACGTTCGCGTCTCTCGTGAACGCGGGCGACTGGTCGGGCGAAGACAAAGTTGTCAAACTTGCAGATGAGATCAATGCGGGTCACGTTCTTGATCTCACCGCATATGAGAACTGGACGCCGATCGGCAACGCCGAACATCCCTTCAAGGGCACGTTCGACGGTAGCTACGGCGAAGGCGATAGCGCGGGTGAGTGGCAGATCACGAACCTTACCTATAGCGGCAACGGCAATCTCGTCGGCTTCTTCGGCAATACGAATGGGGCGACGCTCGAGAATCTCCAGATCAGCATGGTCAACATCAGCATTTCGGAGAGCGGCGAGCGCAATACGGGTGCCCTTGTTGCAAGCGCTGCGAATACGACGATCTCCAACGTCGTTGTCTCGGGCGACATTGCAATCAACGGCTACGTCGGAACGGCGGGCGCAGTTGTCGGTCTCATGGACGGCGGCAGCCTCACGGATGTCGTGGTCGCAGGGCTTCAGCTCAGCACGAACTCGACGCCGAACGTCGGTGCAGTCGTAGGTGTCGCAAGGGCCTGCACACTCGCCGGCATCAAGGTCGGTGTGAATGAGAAGAATGAGTCCGACGGTTCTGTCTTTGTCACGGGCGCATCCAAGGTCGGCGGTGTTGTCGGCGTCGCCGAGGACGGTGTCAATCTCGGAACGACGGATAAACCTGTCTATTCGGGTGCTATCATCAAAGCGTCGTCCGTCACGGAAGACACCAACCTTCAGATCGGCGGTATCATCGGTGCGCTCACCGTGACAGAGAGTGCGGCAAGCACGAGCTTCAACGTGAGCAATGCGCACTTCGTCGGTACATTGAGCCGTGAAGGCTGGCAGAATGCTTCCTCGACCAAGTACGCGAACTACGGTCTCGTTGGCGGCTACACAAGTGCGCAGACGGGTACGGTCACGATCACGAGCTCCACGCTCGATGTCGTGCACTACGAGAACGCAGAAGATGAAACGGATACGTTCGTTCAGGACACCGACTGGAATAACGAAAGTGTCGTCACTTCCGAATATCAGATCACGGGTCTCGAAGCGTTCAAGTTCTTCCGCAATCAGGTCAACGGCGGTAATACATATGCCGAGCAGCTTCCCGATCACAAGACGATCATTCGTGAAACTGTCCACCTGATGACGGATATCAATCTTGAAGGCAAAGACTGGACCCCGATCGGGGCAGACGAAGCTGTCGGCCCGAACGTTACTCCTAAGGCTGTCTTCCAAGGCATCTTCACGGCGTATAAAGCAACCGCGGGCGAAACCGTCAACATCATGGTCGACGGCAAAGACAGCGGCTACGATCTCAACCCGAACGCCTACACGATTTCCAACCTCACCGTAAACGGTCACAACGAGCACACGTCGGCAGGAGCCGATGTAGACGGCAACAACATGGGTCTCTTCGGCCGTACGCTTCGTGCAATCATCAAAGACATCAACATCGTAAACGCAAAGGTCACCGGTAACCTCTCTGTCGGCGTCGTCGTCGGTACGGGCAAGGCTACGGCAATCAGCAATGTCACTGTTGCGAATGCAGTCGTCAAGGGTCACAGCTATGTCGGCGGTCTCGCAGGTCACAATGATTGCTCCGAGGGCGTTTGGGATATCGGCGTAGAGGCTTATAAGGATAACCAAGTTGTCGGGCTTAACGCTCAGGCGTTCCCCGAAAAGATCTTGGATGGCAACGAACAGCCGAAATTCGACTACGGCGCTAAGCTCGGCGGTATCGTCGGCTTCAGCAAGGGGTCGGCGTTCGACGGCAATGTCGTTGCAGAATCGAAGCTCGTTGCATACAAAGATCTCGGCGGTCTCGTCGGTATCGATAACGGTTCGGCGAACCTTTACTCGAATAACACCGTTAAGAACACGGAGATTACGATCCAGCGCGACGGTTACACCGCGGATGATCCCGACGGTTTGGCCGGTTACGATCTTGAATACGATCACGTCGACGCCGCACAGCCTCAATACGTCGAGTGGATGGTCGGTAGGATGTCCTACGGTGTAGAAGAAGCGGCCGCACACGGTGTCAACGTCGAAGGTGGTGAATTCCACAATCAAAAGATCGACACGACTGTCACCCACGGCGCCGATAAGAGTGCAAAAGGTCTCATCTTCGATAACAACGCTTGGCACATCGTAACGTCCGAGGGTCTTGACACGCTCCGTACTCTCGTCAACACGGGTGCGACAGAGCACAACGGCAAAGAATTCGCAGCAGGTTTCGAGAACACGACAGTCACGCTCGACGGCAGCTTCAATCTGAGCGAGCCGTTGACAGAAGAACCCGCCGGTCGCCGCGCGCGTAGCGTGGCGAGGGAGGGGGCGGTCATCTGGACGCCTATCGGCACAGACACCAACCCCTTCAAGGGTATCTTCGAAGGGCAGGGTCACGTTCTCTCTAACCTTGTCATCACCGATGCAGACCACAACTATCTTGGTTTGTTCGGTGTGCTCGGGAATCCGCTTTATAAAAACGGCGCGGGCGTGAAGAATCTCACGATCGAGAATGTCACGATCGACGCGGGGACAATGACCGAAGTCGGCGCTCTCGCAGGTTCGATCGGGCTCAGCGGTGACGCAAACAACATTCTTATCTCCAACGTCACCGTGACAGGTACAATCAATATCACTTCTCAGAACGATTATGTCGGCGGTCTCGCAGGCCATATGATGAACGTCACGCTCGAGAACGTCACGGTCAACGCGGCGAAGGGCAGCATCGTCAAGTCGACGGGTGTGAATACTTATGGCGCGCAGGTTGGCGGTATCGCAGGTCACGGGCTTCAGATGACGTTGGATCATGTCAATTCCAACATCAACGTTGAAGGCGCTTGGGCGGGCGGCCTCTTCGGTTGCCTCGACATCAACAGCGGCAAGGGAATTCATGACGCTCACGTCACCGCAAATGTAACGGGTACGACGGATAAAGTCGGCGGTCTTGTTGCGGCTTATCAGTCCGGCACGCTCGTGATCAGCGACAGCACCTACGAGGGTAAGCTCACCCTTACCCTCGGCGAGGGCGATGAACTCGACAGCCACGGCTTCGTCGGTAAGCCTTTGGATGCAAGCAAGGTGAATGTCACCGAATCGACGGCGACACTCACCAATTCCGAAAAGGATCCCAAGATCGAGGGCGTCAGCTACGGCGCATATGCAGACGAAAAGGGCGACGTCGCCTATGGCTACCTCATCGAGAGCGCCGCAGGCTTCAGAGCGCTTGCCGAAAAGATCAATGACGGCTCGATCGAGACCTCGGGCGAAACCTTCAACCTCGTCGCCGACATCGACCTCGAAAAGCAGGCATGGACGCCGATCGGCACCAGCGCCCACCGCTTCTTCGGTACCTTCGACGGCCACGGGCATACGGTCAAGAACATTCAGATCGTTGTCCCCAACACGGGCTATGAAATGTTGGGTGAAACGCTGAACGATGGCTACTACTTCACCTATAATCCCACGCAGTACATCGGTCTCTTCGGCCTCGTCGGCGATACCCGGCGCCCCGAGATGCCCGAAATCAAGAACCTGAAACTCGCAGGGGATAACCTCGTTTCGAACCCCTCGATCATCAAGGATGGCGAGAATAAGCTCACATTCCGTAACGACACGGGTCTTCTCGTCGGCTATGCTGCAAAGACCACGTTCTCGGAGATCGAGTTCACGAACAGCGAGACGCTCAACGGCGTCACGGTCAGCGGGTTCAATGGCACATTCCATGCTCCCGAACTCGGCGAAGGTAGCACGCTCGGCGGCCTCATCGGCGCTTCCCGCGAATGCACCTATACGGGAATCAACTTCCAGCCCACAAACTGCACAGTGAACTCGTCCTTCGGCGTCAGCGCGGGCGGACTCGTCGGTCTCTCCATCGGCGACACCTTCAATGGCGTCCATGTGAAGGCGGATGTCATTGCGAGCGCAGCGGCGGGCGGTGTTGTCGGCTATGCAACCGGCTCCACGTTCACCGATGTCCATGCACAAGGCACGGTTAAGCTCCTCAGCATGATTGCATGGGGGACTGGCGTTTACGTAAATGAATACACGTCGCTCGGCGGGATCGTCGGCGCGACCTACGGCAGCACAGTCACAGTGTCGAGCAGCTCGTTCGAGGGCACGCTCGTGAGGGTCAATTCCGACACCGCGCTCAAGAACTACGGCCTTGTCGGCGAGGGCCTTACATACGGCGCTTCCGCGACGGTAGAGATCACCTCCACGACACTCAATGCGACCGTGAAATGCGACGAGACCACCGACTACACGACCGAACTCACCGTCAATGGCGCGACGGCGGAAGTCGAGAGCCTCGCGATCGGTTCGGCGAACGGCCTCAAGTACTTCGCCGCCCTCGTCAACGGCGGGAACGATTTCGCAGGGAAGACCGTCACTCTCCTTCAAAACATTGATTTGGGGGGGGAGAAGGATAACCAGTGGACTCCTATTGGGTTCTATGCCAATGACGGTAACTCGGCAAACAAGCCGTTCAAGGGTACGTTCGACGGCGACAATAAGACAGTTTCCAATCTCTACTATGACGGCAGAGACAACGGCAAGGGCCTCTTCGGGTATCTCGGAGAGGGCGGCACGATCAAGAATCTCACCATTTCGGGCGCTCATGTGATCGGGCAAGCCGCGGTAGGCGCTCTCCTCGGCGCAGCCGAGAAAACCGGTACGGTTGAGAACTGCCATGTTACGGGACTGATTGAGATCGGCGGCCATAACGGGACGACCGACTTTGAGAACATCGTCGGCGGCCTCATCGGTCAGGGAAGTTATCTGACGATTGTCAACTGCTCCGTTGTCGGTGCTGACGGCAGCTATGTGGAAGCGCACGGCAGTGTCGGCGGTCTTGTAGGTAGGCTCGCAGAAGGCCTGACCATTCAAAAGGCGACTGTCGAGAACATCGAAGTTCGCGGAAAGGCAAATCAGTATGGCGGCCCTGCGGGCGGTAATATCGGCGGTGTGGTCGGTCTTATCGGCTACAGCTCGACCGTTCAAGACGTAACTTTGAACAAAGTCACTGTTTTGACGAATGATAACGTCAACACGCTTGGCGCAGTCGTCGGCGGTGTAAGCAATGCAACCGGTACTGTGACGATTAACGGCATTTCCGCTCAGAACGTTACGCTTACGGGTGGCTCGAATGCGGCGAACCGTCCTCATAAAGGACTCGTCGGCGGAGCGGGCACCGAGAACGTTGTGCTCGAGGGTGAATGCGAATATGACATCACGCTCGGCAACGGGTTCCATGCAACAGAAACGAACTATGTGATTTACGACGCTACGGGTCTTGCCTATTTCGCAAGCAGCGTTGACGCAGGCAACAGCTATCAGGACGAAGTGGTTACCTTCTCCGCGGCCAATCTGACGCTCACCTTGAGCGAGACGTGGAATCCCGTCGGTGTCGGCAAAGCTCCTACTTCGGGCACCTTGGTTGAATTCAAGGGCGAGTTCGACGGTAAGAATGCCGTTATCGAAAACGTCAATGTGACGCCTGCAGCGGATGACGAGAACACATATTATGCGTACGGTTTGTTCGGCGCTGTGAACGGAGCAAATCTCCACGACTTCACGGTCAGGAATGCAAACATCAATGCACCTAAGGGGCACGGCATCGGTGTCGTTGCGGCTCAGTTGACAAGCTCTACGTTGAAGAACGTAAACGTTGAAGGCAACATCATCGTTCACGGTGCTCAGTATGTCGGCGGTATCGTCGGTCACGGCGTCGATGCAAACATTGAGAACTGCTTGATCAACATGACCGTTGCAGACGCGAACGGTGTCTTTGTCCACAGCGATAAGGGCGGCGGCGTCATCGGTTACAATTCCGACGGCAACATCAAGAACTGCGTCGTCACGAACGTTTTGGTTGCGACAGCGACCAATGAAGGCGAACATTCTTGGGGTGCGCTCGGCGGTCTCGTTGGTACCTATGACAGCAAGGTCGGCGAAGTTTCCGGCAACACGCTTACGAATGTTAAGATCGACGCTTCCAATATGTCGATTACTGACAAAGATGGCGATGAATATCCCGGCACATGGCGCGGCAGGAGCGGCGCTCTTGCAGGGAATGCCGGAACAAAAAGCGAGGTAGACAATTACAGCCTCACCTTTGTGAACAACAAAGGTAACGTCACGATCATCACAGACGGGTTTGTACCTTTCGACAGCAGCAACGGCGCGCTCGTCGCTTCCGGTGAACGCTATATCGTGGGAGAGAACAGCGTCGATGTCAATTGGGACGGCTTGAAGCTCACGCAGGACGGCGTATGGCACGTCTCGACGCTCGACCAGCTGGCAAAACTTGCCGAGTATGTCGAAGCAGGTCATGATTACATCTCCGACAAAGAGTTCTCCACGGGTTATAGCTTCACGGGCGAGACGGTTGTCCTTGACAACGACATCGCTCTCACGCAGGGGGACGCGGTAAGCGGTTGGACGTCTATCGGGTCTTTGGCTCATCCCTTCAGCGGCACCTTCAAGGGATTGACGGGTGAAGAGAAGATCACGGGGCTCACGATCAATGCGGGCGATGACGCAACGGAAGGCAAGTACGGCTTCTTCGGTGTCCTCGACGGCGCAACAGTCGAGAACATCATCTTCGAGGGTGCAAATATCACCGCTACGAAGGCAGAGGGTGTCGGCGTTGTCGCGAGCGAGGCTCTGAACGGTACTACAATCAACAATGTAACAGTCAAGGATTCAACCGTCAGCGGCGGTAAGTGGGTCGGCGGAATCGTCGGTTATGCCGGTGTGGTCGATCTCACGGATAACACCGTCTCGGGTTGCACGCTCAGTGTCCAGTTCCAGAAACTCGGCGCCCTCGCAGGTCATATTCAGGGCGGTGCAGAAGAGTCCCATGTCACGGGCAACACGGTTGCGAGCACGACGCTCACCGCGTTGAAGGCGGATGATAACGGCTACGGCGGCTACGGCACAGTCGGCGGCCTCATCGGCGGCGGTGGCGGTTCAGATTCCGCACTGCAGACCGTTGTGAGCCAAAACGTGTTTGGCGAGAACGTTACGATTAACGTTGAAGCCCTTGAAGTTGCAAATCAGGCATACACGGGCGCGATCGTCGGTAATCCCGGTAAATTCCTCATCGAGGGCAACGAGGGGACGATTACAATCGAAGTGTCTGCGGAAGCAAAAGTTACCGAAAAGGGTATCGTCGGTAATTATCTCAACAAGCGTTACACCCTTGGCGACAATCCTAAGCTCAATGTCGTATGGAATGGTCACGACCTTGCAGCCGAGGGCGTTAAGATCAACAACGAAGCTGACCTTGTATGGCTCAGGGACGTTGTCAACGGCGGCTCAACCTTCGAAGGGGAGACGATTCTCCTCACCGATAACCTCAATCTGGCGGGGGGGGGAGACCTCTAACTGGGAGCCGATCGGAACCTCCGAAAAACCCTTCAAGGGCTACTTCGACGGTCAGGGCCATACGATCAGCGGCCTTACCGTGACGGGTAGCGAGAACAGCAACTATGGCGGCCTCTTCGGGTACATCGTCGGCTCCGACACGCAGGCATCCGTCCGTAACCTCGTCCTTGTCAATGTCGATGTGACGGGTTACGCTGTCGCAGGCGCTCTCACGGGCGCGATCGAGAACGGTTCCCTTGAGCACATCACCGTCAAGGGCAACATCGAAATCGTCTCCGACAAACTCGGCGCGGTGAACCTCTCCGCAGCGGGCGGCGTCGCGGGCATCCTGTACGCGGCATCCCTCCACAACTGCAACGTGAGCTTCACCAATGAGCCCGCCGCGGCCAACATCTCCCGCCTCGCAGTCCTTCTGGACGAGCCGCAGGAGTCCCCCGTCACCAAGGGCACCATTTCGGCGCTCCAGTATGCAGGCGGTATCGCCGCAAAGCTCGACTTCTCGAAAGTGGAAGCCGAGGCCAAGGCCGATGTTACCTACTCCGACCTCCACGTCAGCAACATGACGATCAAGATCGAGGCTAAGGAAGAAGTTGAGATCGAGGGCAGCAAGGCAGCGGGCGGACTCGTCGGCACCTCCAATGCGACCGATGCTACGGTTTCGAGCCTCACCGTTGAGGACTCCGACGCCAAGAAGGTTGACATCGTCTATCCTAAGGAAGAAGAGACTGTCAAGCACGGCGGTATCATCGGCGAAGAGTCTGCAGATAAGAAAGCGACGCAGGAAGAAGTTGCGACCGACGAGGTCACGATCAACGGCGCAAAGATCAAAGACGGCATCTGCCTTGATGTCATCTCCGAAGGTTTCTATGAGGCCAACACCTATGTGAACGGCGAGAAATCCGAGGATTCCGCGCAGCTCGCGCTCTGGTATGAGATCGACTCCGTAGAAGGTCTCAAGGCCTTCCGCGACAGCGTGAACGGCGCCGAGGGCAAGGCTGCGAACGATTACAGCAAGAAGACTGTCAAGCTCTCCGCCGACCTCGATCTTGAAAGCAAGCCTTGGACGCCGATCGGCACGAGCGATCATCCCTTCAAGGGCAACTTCGACGGTTGCGATTACACAATCTCCAATCTCACTGTGTCGAACACATATGCAGGTCTCTTCGGACTTGTTCGCGGCGACGCAATCATCGAGAATTTGACTGTTGTGTCTGCAACACTTACAGAGGTTCTCACGGGCAATGAAGCATATGCAGGTGCGATCGTCGGGAAGTTCCACCCGAGCGGCGACATCGCCAAGTTGAGCAATCTCCATGTCGAGAATGTAAACGTTCTCACAGCGCACCGCTATGCGGGCGGTATCGTCGGTCAGAGCTATGGCCCGATCTATGAATGCACCGCGAAGAACGTTACAATCAACGCTACGCCGAATCAGAACGGAGAGGGATACGATAACGGCGACAAGATTGGCGGTATCGTTGGCTGGTTCGCCGATGATGGCAGAGAGGACCTCAAGAATAACTACGCTGAGAACATCACGCTCAAAGCATATCGTGACGTCGGTGGCATCGCGGGTTATGCAGGTCGCGCGTATGCAGAAGGCAACACCGTAAAGGGCGTAAAGATCACCGTCGATCAGGTCACCAATTACTATGAAGGTGCAGCGACCAACGCCGGTTATCTCTTCGGACGTCTCCGTGTTATTGATTCTGATAACATCTCGGAAACGAATAGGTTCATGGAGTATAATGCCAACAACACGATCATCACGGGCGAAGGCATCGATTACTCCCTCACCTACAAGATCGGGAACAGCACGGCGCTCCAGAGCGCACTCAACGAAGCGACCGATTACGGTCCCACCACGATCAACCTCGCGGCGGGCACCTACACGGGGACGAGCACTCCCAGCACGATCAAACAAGAAATCAACGTAGTCGTTACAGGCTTTGGAATCCTCGCAGATGTTCGTACGGCGAATAAACCTACGAGCGGCGGTTTCAACCCTGAAAGGACGTACACCCGTAACATCAAGGATCTCACGATCCAGCCCGCAGAAGGCGTAGAAGAGGGCAAAGTGGTCTTCACTACATCCCTCGTGATGTATGATTCTGTCAATAATCATGACGGGTTGACTGTTCTTACCTGTTTGAATGCAGACAACATCACCGTAAAGGGTCTCACTTTCGAAGATGTTGATCATCCGATTTACTTCTACGACAGGAATGCTGACAGCCGTTGGAAGAATATCACCTTCGACGGAAATACGATGTCGTGGACGAATGCGCTCCATGGGACATCGGATGCACAGAATGGTATTCACGTCTACTCCGAGAACGGCGAGAGCAATATCCTCAACGGTCAGTTCTTCATCGAAAACCTCACCGTGAAGAACAACAAGTTCACAAACACCGATTACGCGATCTATGCGCACAATGTGACCGGACTTACAGTTGTGAACAACGATTTCAATACCTATTGGCATTCTGCGGTCGGTACGCAGGGCTCCGCGACGGGCGGCGACGTCCTCATTCAGGGCAACCGTGTATGGAATACCGTTACCCCTCATGATGGCTCCGGCTTCATCCGTGGCTCGCGTTATCTCGGCGGCACCATGACGATTACGAACAACGTGTTCTATGGACAGGCGGCAAATCCCGACGAGGCAGAGGGACACAAACAGGCGCAACTTCTCATCAATATGAAGGAAGTCTTCAAGGGTGCCATTGCGACGAGCGGAAACAGCTGGGTCGCAGCGCCTTCTCCCGATCAGGCACAGGATGCAAAGTTGTACACGATCGTGGAGAAGAACGAGTCCAACCTCAATGTCACGGCAAGCGATGACGCTTATCATTGGCATCTTGAGCTTGTGATCGATTCCTACGAAGATAAGGGCGATGTTGCGGGCTTGAAGTCTTTGAGCAAAGATACGGCTAAATATCCTACGTCATTTGAGACTGCACTTACGATCACGGTTTTCGTTGACGGTACATTTGACCTCGGCAATACCGTTGTGGAGATTTCGGAGTTCAATGGCGAGTTCCACCTCATCGGCACTGACAAAGCGACGTCGATCATCAACGGTATGCTCAAGATCCAGACGACGGGCGCGGTCACGGCGGAGAACATCACCTTCCAGGCGGTCACGGGTACGACAGAGGGGAACATCATCCTCAACGTCATCGCGGGGAACGGCTTCACGATGAAGAACTGCACGGTCAAGCGCACGACTTCGGAAACGATCCCTTACGGCTATGTGCTCTCTGTCGTAGGTAATGCGACGATCGAGAATTCCGAGATCATCGCTCCGTTCAGCGCAGAATCCTTAAAGGATATGCCGAGCGCGCTCCAAGTTCTCAATGGCAAGCTCACGATGAGCGACAGTGTGATCGCGACCAACGGATTTGCACTCTTCGACTTCCATGTCAAGAATGCCGAGTTGACGCGCGTCACCTTCAGCGGACTTGACGGTTACTACGAAGGCACCGACATTACCGACAAGACTCTTGACGTGGCGATCAACTGCACGACCGTCGAGGACATCACCCTTGACGACTGCACGATCAAGCAGACGAAGGGCTATGCGATGATCATCGCGGGCCGGAACTTCACGGTCAGGAACTGCAAGTTCGAGAACACGAACCAGTTCGATATTCTCCTTGGGTATATCGAAGCAAAGACGGTCGAAGGAAAAGACACACCCGAAACTGTCTTCTGCCGGATCCAATCCGTCACGCTCGAAGGCAACAGCTTCAGCACAAACACGGCGGCCGGGTACTATCCCGTTGTGTTCGCAGACCTTGGCATGAATTCTGACACGACGATCACTGTCCGCGGCAACAAGGTCAACGATTCTGAAGACAAGTTCGAGCTTGGGTTTGTTGCTCAGGCAACGGATTCTCTCCAGTACGCTTTGAATTTCCTCAGCGCTACGACGACGGAGAACATCGAACAGAAGATCGTTGTCGGGCTTCAGGCAAGCGAAGAGAATGGCGGCGAGTTCGTGCTTGACGCGCCCCTTACGATCAACGTTCCGCTCACCCTCCGCGGCGTGACGGGACATGAGACGATCAAGACGAGTCTTACAAGCGGTTCGCTCGTATTGGTCAACGCGGCAGGCGTTACGATCGAGAATCTCAATTTCGTGGAAACGGCAGATGAGACCGGTGAGTTCCAGTTCATCGGCGGCGTGGGCACATCCACGACCGTAAAAGGTTGCTCCTTCACGGGGAACTACAAGGACGGTGACGGTGAGATTTTCCGTGCGATCGTGTTCAATAAAGGAACGAGCGGTTATGTGATCGACGATAACACCTTCACGAACGTTCGTCAGCCCGCCTATATCCAAGGCGAAGGGACGGTCACGAACAACACCGTCTCCGGCACGCGCGGCTTTGTCGTTGAGTGCAACTATGAGAACGTGTTCACGGGCAATACCTTTACGAACAATGTCGAAGACATCGCAATCATACCGGGTACAGACGGCAGCTGCGTTTACACGGTCGGCGACGCTATCACGATCAGCGTTGCAAACCACAATGCAAATGTTGATGTTCAGCCCCTCGGCTTGTTTGCGGTCGGCAATGTGCTCAAGGCAACGGGATTTGGCGGCGATGTGCCCGTGACGGCAAGTCAGGCATTCGTCAACATCCTGTCCTATCTGAACACCCTCAAGGGTGATAAGAAGAACACGACGCCTATCACCGTTCAGCTCAGCGAAGGGACCTATACGCCCGATGCGAACAATCAGTTCAGGCTCGAAGCGGACAATGTCAGCATCGTTGGCGCGGGTGTGAATGAGGACGGTTCCTACAAGACGGTCATCGACGCTCTGACCTATGAGTGCAGCGCTCAGGCGGGATTTGAGATCAGCGGCGACAACTGCTCCGTTTCCAACGTCAAGTTTGTGGCGAGCTCGGAGAGCGGCAATGTATCGGCGCTCAAGATCACGAAGCTCGACAATGAGACGACGATCGTTAAGAACTTCAACCTCACGAACGTTGAAGTTGTCGGCAAGAAAGGGCACGCGCTCAACCTTCACGGCGTTGACAATGTTACGGTCGACAATGTGAAGATCGGCGAACACGGCAAGTGCGGCATCTCGATCGCGAAGGCGACGGACGTTCTTATCAGGAACACGACGTTCACGTCGAAGAGCGGCTGGAGCTCGGATATCGGGTTCATGTACAACACGGGTGACGCTTACATCACGCCCTGCGAAGTGACGATCGACTTTGCGACCTGCGTGTTTGCATGGAACAGCATCTACAGCGAGCGTCCCGCGGAAGCCGAGGGCGGCGTTGACAAGATCTACAGCGGCGCAACGCTTGAGAGCAAGGCGCTCATCGGTGAAGGGACTGCGCCCGAGGGCTGGACCTACACCGCAGCCGAAAGCGGCACGTGGACCTTGGTGCAGGCGTAACAGCAAGAAATCACGTCCTTTTCGGACGTAACGAAAAAACCACCGACTTGGAAACAAGTCGGTGATTTTTTTGCGTTTGCGCCCCTCCTCAGTCACGCGGGGCGTGACAGCTCCCCCAGTGGGGGGGAGCCAAGGGTCGGACTCCGTTTGAGGGGATCCTTACTTCGCGGCAAAGCCGCTCGTGCCGCGCTTCGTGTAATAGAACGCGCGCGGGGCGAAACTTGCTCATCGGACTTCGTAATGCTCACTGTCTCAGGATGACGCAGGGGGGGAGGCTCCGCCGCAGGCGGTGGTGGGGGGGATGATGTCGACCTCAAAGCGGTGTCGTTCTTTGTCGATTGCATGAAATTCTCGAAAACCCCTGCAAATCGCTTTGATTTTTCGGAAAAATATTGTAAAATAGACTGGTGAAAATCTGCGCTTCAGTGCGCTTTCCGAGGATATAAACATGGGACTCATTCGTTACATCAAAAACAGAGACGGCAGACGCAGCTTAAAAAAGCTCAACCGTACTGCCAACGAGGTCGAAAATCTTGCCCCGAAATATGCGGCGATGACGGACGCCGAGCTGCAATCGCAGACTCAGATCTTCCGTGAACGCTATCAAAAGGGCGAGACGCTCGACCAGATCCTGCCCGATGCCTTTGCCGCGCTCCGTGAGGCGAGCGGGCGCGTTCTCGGGATGAGGCATTTCCACGTCCAGATCATCGGCGGCATCTGCCTCTTCAAAGGCCGTA
>CANQLW010000006.1 GCA_947624805.1 uncultured Clostridia bacterium
CGCCTGAAGAGATTCGAACTCCTGACACACGGCTTAGAAGGCCGTTGCTCTATCCACCTGAGCTACAGGCGCATATTCGACTTGCCTTGAAGTTTCGCACAATCTCTGAGACTTACGAAAGTGGAGCGGGTGATGGGAATTGAACCCACGCGACCAGCTTGGAAGGCTAGTGTTCTACCACTGAACTACACCCGCAATCGATCAACGCTTGATTATTCTATCAAAGTTTGGGCGAGATGTCAAACGTTTTTTATGGGTTTGGAAATATTTTTCATAAAAAATCTTTTTCCCGATTTCATGGCGCGATTCATAGCCGAGTTCGTGCAGAAAACTTGCATTCGTTCTTTTGTTGTGGTATAATTCTTTTGCATCCGTTCTCATAAAGCAATAAAACAAACATACGGTGAATATATGGGAAAGACGCTCTACATTTCCGATCTTGACGGGACGCTGCTCACGAAGGAGGAGCGGGTCTCTGCTTACAGCCGTGAAAAGCTGAATGCTCTCATCGACCGCGGGATGATCTTGTCCTTTGCGACGGCTCGTTCGGCGCTCAGCGCCAAGATCGCGCTCGGCGGTGTGAAGATCATATCTCCCGTCGTGCTGTACAACGGCGGGCTCATCTTCGACTACGGAACGGGGGAGACGCTCCGTTCCGTCCTCTTTACCGATGAAGAAAAATATTACGTCTATTCCGTCCTGAAACGGTTCGGCATCCCGCCCTTTATCTTCGGCGCGCGGTGCAGAGAACGCGAACGGGTCGCATATCAGATAGGGCAGGAGAATTTCGGCATCAAACGCTATCTCTACCGCCGCAGGGACGACGCCCGTATCGACCCCGTTGCCACCGAGGAGGAGCTCCTCGACGGGTATATCTTCTATTTTAAGTGTATCTGCCCGCGCGAGCAGCTCGAAAAAGCGTGGGATATCCTCAAATACGATGACCGCTTCATCTGCATATTTCATCAGGAGAAATACCAGAACGATTTCTGGATGGAGATCTCTCCGCGCGAGGCGACGAAGGCGAACGGCGTGAAGTTCCTCAAATCCTATCTCGGCTGCGAGAAAGTCATCTGCTTCGGCGATACCTCCAACGACTCGGATATGTTCGACGTCTGCGATGAAAAGTACGCCGTGATGAACGCGGACAGCTGGCTCATGGAGAAGGCGACGGGGGTCATCGGCTATTGTGAGGAAGACGGCGTCGCAAAGTGGCTGGAAGAGCATTACAGCGGCTGAGCCGCCCGAGATTTCAGAAAAACATATAGATGCCGCGGAAGCCGAGGAAGAAGCAGTACACGTTGAGGACGGCGATGAGCGGCATGAAGATCATAAAAAAGAGATTGCCGAGGCGGTAGTGCATGGCAAACATGGATGCATAGACGGCGATCGCGCCGCCGAGCACCGCAGCGAGCAGGAGCTTTCCGTCTCCCTTGATTTCGCCGCCCGCCTCATAGCTTTCCTTCTGCGATTTCAGGAATCGGAACGCATAAAAGTTGACGGCCAGAATATAGACCGTAAAACTTACATACAGGATCGTCATACTTACAGTATTGCCAATTTCAGGCGAAAAGGGCAAGCCGGAGAGAAATTTTTCGGTTGAGAGGGGAAATATGCAGTCACTCAGAGAACTTTACAAGATCGGAAGGGGACCTTCGAGCTCGCATACGATGGGCCCCGAACGTGCCGCCCGTGACTTCCTCAAACGTTACCCGTGCGGGGAGCGTTACCGTGCGACGCTCTACGGCTCTCTTGCCCTCACGGGGAAGGGGCACCTCACGGACAGGGCGATCGCCGATGCCTTCGAGGCACAGGGGAAGCAGATCGAGATCGTGTTCGATCCCGCCAAAAAGGACCTGCCCCATCCCAACACGATGGAGTTTACCGCCTTCGGCGCGGAGGAGCATTCGCTGACCTATCTGTCCGTGGGCGGGGGAACCGTGCGGGCGCTCGGCGAGCCCGAGATCGAGGCATCGGAAGTTTACCCGTTCAAGACCTTTTCCGAGATCATGGACTATGCGAAGGAGCGGAATATTCCGCTCGAGCAGATCGTCTATGAATTCGAGGGGACGGAGATCGTGGAGTTCCTCACCGACGTCTGGCACTCGATGGAGTCCACCATCCACAGGGGGCTCGTCACCTCGGGAAAGCTCCCGGGGACGCTCGGCGTGGACAGGAAAGCCAAGATCCTCTTCGAGACGAAGGGAGAGGAGGAGCAGCCCGAACAGCGCGAGAAGCGTATCCTCTGCGCGTTTGCATTTGCGACGAGCGAGGAGAACGCGGGCGGGGGAACGGTCGTTACAGCGCCCACCTGCGGTGCGAGCGGAGTTTTGCCCGCAATCCTTTTCTATATGAGCCGTAAATACGGCTATTCGGACCGCAAGATCGTTGCGGCGCTCGCCGTCGCGGGGCTCATCGGGATCACCGTCAAGCAGAACGCCTCCGTCAGCGGCGCAGAGGCGGGGTGTCAGGCGGAGATCGGGACGGCGACCTCCATGGCGGCGGCGGCCGTCACGAGCCTGTTCGGCGCCCCGATTGAGGAGACGGAGTATGCTGCCGAGATCGCACTTGAGCACCAGCTCGGGCTCACCTGCGATCCCATCTGCGGCTATGTGCAGATCCCCTGCATCGAACGCAATGCCGTTGCGACGATGAGAGCGCTCGAGAGCGCCGAGCTCGCAAAAGTCCTCACGGGGACGAGAAAGATCTCCTTTGACCTCATCGTAGAGACGATGTACGAGACGGGGAAGGACATCAACGCCCGTTACCGCGAGACGAGCGAGGGCGGGCTTGCGGTCAGCTATAAAGTGAGCTGAGCGGCAGGATCTTTTCAAAAAACGCCGTTAGGCGGATGTTCACAGAGATTCAGAATCAAGCGGTCTGGTGAGAAGCTGTTCCTCGATTCCGGAACGCTGACTCCCGTTCTGAAAAGCCTCGAAAAAAGGGGCCTGTGAAGCGGGAGCGCTTCTCTTTGGATGAGCGTTTGCCCGACGTGAGCATTACCGAAAAAGGGATGGAGCTTCGGGAATGTGCGGTTGAAGTACCGGGCAAGATTGCAGGCTGTATCGATCTTGACGGCGAAGAAGCAATGACGCTCTACCGTATTCTTTATAAAATTCTTTCGTAAAAACCGGAAAAATGTGCAGGTTGACATTCGCAAGCAACGATACACAAGCGGCGGGAGTTTTTCTCGCCGCTTTTATGACGCATCCAAAGATATCTCAATAAAAAATTTTCTCAAAATCTTGTAAATTTCCGTGCAATGATTGACAGACGTCCGCGAATATGATATGATAATGACGAATTATGTCGATTGAAACGGAGCCCTCGGCGGAGGATCTTCTCGAACCGCTCGAGGCATACAGAAAAATTTACAGGGATTCCTTCAAGACGAACTGCGAGAAGTACTACGACGGCCTCGTTAAAGCATCGGGGGTCGACGCGGAGGCAAACCGTCTGACCGTCAAGTCGTATAACGATCATCTGGCGCAGCTCTCCGCGGTCGAAAAACTCCTCGCAAAGAACAGGGGACTCAAGGGCTTCTTTATCTTCCTGATCGTGCTCGGCGCGATCCTGATGATCGCGGGGATCTTCCTGCTCGTCGGCGGGAGCTATGCCGCGGGAGGGGGGATGCTTGCGGTCGGGGCAGTCTTTGTCGTCCTCTTTCCCATCATCCTCGCCGTCAAGACCATTCCCATCATCAAGAACGCCGAACAGCGGCGGGATGTGCTCCGCCAAAAGGCAGACGCCCTGAAACAAGAGGCCTACGCGCAGATGGTGCCCCTCAACAGCCTGTTCGAGGGGAATCAGTTCAAACAGCTCGTCGAAAAGACCGTCCCGCTCATCAAGATCGACGAAAATTTCAATGTGCACCGCTACGACTACCTCAACGGGAAGTATGGGTACGGGGAGACGGACGATCCCGAGATCTCAACGCTCGGCATCCTTTCGGGGGAAATCCTCGGCAATCCCTTCGTCGAAGAACGCCAGCTCATCCACAGCATGGGCAGTTGTACCTATACGGGCTCGATTGTGATCTCATGGACGACACAGGAGACGGACGCGGAGGGGCACGTCCACACGGAATACCACACCGAAACGCTCACGGCGAGCGTCGTCAAGCCGAAGCCGTACTATTCCCGCCAGACGCGTCTCGTCTATGCCAACGAAGCGGCGCCCGATCTGCATTTCTCACGCAGACCCAGCCATGCCGACGACCTCACCGAGGGGCAGCGGGAGCGTAAAGTCAAGCGGGGCATGAAAAAGATCCGTAAAATGCGGCAGAAGGCGGTGGAGACGAGCGGGAGCTTTACGGAGATGGGGAACGCCGAGTTTGACGTCCTTTTCGGCGCACTCGACCGCGACAACGAGGTGCAGTTCCGCCTCCTGTTTACACCCTTGGCGCAAAAGAACCTTCTCGCCCTCATGACGGACAACGAGGGCTTCGGCGACGACTTCGCCATGCGGAAATCGGGCTGCCTCAACTATATCTCCTCCGAGCATTCGGCGGGTTGGGAGATGGATGACGGGAGAGAGCAGTATATGTCCTATTCCGTCGACCTGTCCCGTGAGAAGTTTCTTTCGGTTCAGCAGAAAAATTTTGCAAATCTCTATTTCGACCTCGCGCCGCTCCTGTCCATCCCGCTCTATCAGCAGCGCAAGCCGCGCGAATATATCTATCGGGAGAGCTATGCGGGGAACTACACGCGGCAGGAGGCAGAATGCGCCGTCAACCGTATGGCGGAGGCATTTTCGCCCTTCGGCGCCGTGACGGAGAGCATTCTGAAGACTTCTGTCCTCAAAAAGAACGGCAAGAGCGACTGTGTCAGCGTGACGGCGTATGCCTATGAGGGTATTCCGCGTACGGACTATGTCGCAGAGTGGGGCGGGGACGGCTGTATGCACGAAGTGCCCGTCAACTGGATCGAATATATCCCCATCGAACGGGAGAGGACGGTGTGTCTCAAAGAGCTCGGGCTCTCGGACAGAGACTTCGAGTCCGAAGTCAGGACGGGCAGACTCAAGGGGGCGCTCGACAAGCGCGGCAGTGAATACAGCTACGGTCACGGCATCTTCTGTTGTGTCTCCGATGAGACGGACGAGATGTTCGATTCTGAATTTACTTTGAAATCATAAACGGAGGTTAATAATATTATGGCAAATGAACTTGATGAAATGAGCGGCCCCGAACTGGCCGCGGGAAACGATGTAAAGGTCATCGCCAAGCAGCTTCCCGTGACGATCGGGACGGGATCCAAGATCTTCGACATCATCTGGTGGTTCCTGCCGCCTCTCATCGGCGGCATCATCTGGGCGATCATGAAGGTCAGGGCAAAGAGCTATCTGCAACAGCTTCAGCAGAAGATCCAGCAGGCGGCTTCGCAGGTGGATAACTACCTCGAACAGCGCGTTCAAATCCTCAAGAACTGTGCGAGATTGCTCGATAAGGCGATCGATCTCGACAGGGATGTGTTCACGAAGATCGCCGAATCCCGCAGCCGTATCGCGACGGAAGGGGACAGCGCACGTCTCGAATATGCCGAAGCGCTCGACAGCGTTTCCCGCAGCGTGAACATCGTCTTCGAAAACTATCCCGAGCTCAGAGCGCACGGGGAGATCGCCGACGCGATGCAGCAGAATTCTTATCTGCAGCGGGAGATCACGGCGGCGCGGGAAGTTTATAACGACACCGTCAATACATGGAACACGGAGATCTTCCGCTGGCCGACCAAGATGATCGTCGCGGCGAAGGCGGGCTATACGACCCGTATTCCCTTCATCGCCGACAAGGAGACCAAGGAAGCGGCGCGCGGGACATTCTTCTGAGCCACGCACGGCCTTCCGCCGTATGCAGAAATCAGGTCAAAACAAACGCCCCGAAGGGAGACCTTCGGGGTGATCGTTTTTCTGAAATGTGCCGCTCAGACAGGGTTTTTGAGGTAAGGTTTGAGAGCCTGTGCGAGCTGGTCGGGGCAGGATGTATTCTGCCTGCAACGGATGCCCACGAGCAGAGGGTAGATCTCGTCGGGCGTCTTTCCCTCGACGAGCCGTGCAATCCCTTGCAGGTTGCCGCTGCAACCGCCGATAAACTTCAGGTTATGGATCCTGTTGTCAGCATCGAGATCGAAGACGATCTGCTTTGCACAAGTGCCTCTTGTCGAATATGTTACCATAGAGATACCTCCCGTCTTTTGCGAGTTGATTTAATCCACCAGAACTTCATACACGGCGGAATATACGTCCTGTGCTTTGTCTTCCCATTTTTTATAGATATTATTCGCCGTACGCTTGTCCGGGACGACGAATTTGAGTTCTAACATGGGCTGGATGGGGGCAAGGATCTTGAGGAACACGGTATAGGAGCCGTCTTTGTTCTGATAATAGTCCGCGCGGCAGTCCTGTTTGGTACGGAAACGCGCGCTGTTGTTTTTGATGAACTTCGAGATCTCCTCGCGCTTGCTCCGCGGGATGCTGATGTAGAAATTGGCGAGCGTTTCGCGGCCCTCGGGCGTGATCATGTAGAGGGGATCGTCGAGGCCCGGGATCTCGCAGAGGAACCCGTCGGAAATGAGCTTGTGAAGAAGCACCATGCAATCCATATAATTGATCCAATCATTGGATGAAGTGCACATATCGATCAGCGTCCGCTCGGACAGCGGACTCTCCATTTTATCGAAGACAAACAGGAGTATTAACTTGTTGACCGATGTCTCGCCTTTTACTTGCATGGGACCTTCCTCGCCTTTGTAAGACATAAACGGGCCGCTTACTTGATCAAGCGGCTCCGTCATGTGATTGAGTGGGATTTACGCTGCGAACTTCTTGAGTTTTTCGAGCAGATCGTCGCAGTTGTCGCTATAGATTTCGACGGTGAGGGGCTTGGATGTGTCGAGACTGAAAAGGCCCAAGATGGACTTTGCGTCTACGACATAGTGACCGCTCTTGATGACGATCTCGTAATCATAGCTCTGCGTGATGTTGACGAATTCTTTCACGCTGCTCGACATTTCGAGCGAAATTGTGACGGACTTCATGATGATATCCTCCCTAAGAATCATATTTTTCCCTATTATACCTAAATTGCGGGATAAAATCAAGATATTTCCGAAAAAAACTTTAATATTTTTTCTGTTTATGATATAATAGGAAAAAAGAGGCGGGGAATCTGCACGGATCCCGCCGCGGAGGGCGTATGGAAGACAAATTGGAAGCGATCGGACGGTTTCTTTCCGCCTGCGACGCCGTGATCACGGGGACGTACCGCGATGCCGGGGCAAGGATCTCGGAAGTTCTGAAAAGACTTGCCGAGAGCGAGGATCTCACGGAGCTCTTCAACGCCGTGACCGAGGAATTCGATTACGCCGCGATGAAAAGTTTTTATCTGAGAGAAACGGCGGGGGGGCGCGGAAGGGCGTATCTTCCCGCGGGGCGGGTGGATGCGCTCGCCTTTGTATTCTGTCTGCTCGCCGAGATCGATTCGGGGAAGATCCGCTTCAACGAGTTCCTCCTCCGCTATTTCTATGTGGACGGCAGTTACACGGCGAGTTTCTCGCTCTTTGCAGAGCGAATCATGACGCCCTTCCGCGACATTGTGCGGGAGGCATATCCCGCCGCTTCCTATGTGCGTGAGGCGCCCGCGGCGGAGCCTATCGACTCCCTCGGCGAGAGGACGGTCAAGAGGAACGTCATCTATGCGGGGAAGATCGTGACCCTGCGCTGCGACGATGCCCTGCTCCCCGACGGTAAGCCGTGCAAACGGGAGATCGTGGAGCACCCGGGCGGGGCGGCTGTCCTGTGCGTCTCGGGCGGCAGGGTCGCGCTCGTGAGGCAGTTCCGTTACGCCTACGGGACGGAACTTTTAGAGATCCCCGCGGGCAAGCTCGAGGCGGGGGAGGATCCCGCCGTTGCCGCGGCGAGAGAGCTCGAAGAGGAAACGGGGCTCACTGCGGAAGGTCTGGATCTTCTCACCATTCTCTATCCGAGCCCCGGGTACACGAACGAGAAGATCTACATCTTTGAGGCAAAGGGGATCGGCGTAGGGACGCGGCATCCCGATAAGGACGAGTTTCTGAACGTCGAATATGTGTCCTTTGAGGAGGCGATCGGTATGATCGCCCGCGGCGAGATCCGTGACGCCAAGACCGTTACGGCGCTCCTCCTTCATAAGAATCGCGGATAAACCGATAAGGCGGCGCAAAAGCGCCGCCTTCTCCTACGGAACAGGCTTTTTATCGATCAGTTGTTGCAACCGCAGCCGCCGAGGCCGAGTCTCGATGCGATCTCGCCGAGCGTGCCGTTTTTGCACATACAGTATGCGAGCGCGGCGACGAGCGGCCAGCCGCAGCCCGAGAGCGCCCTCGATTGAAGCACGTTGGTACCGAGGATGAGCGCAATGATGAGAATCCAAAGGCAGCTATTGCCGTTTTGACAGCAATTCATGGTTTTTCCTCCTTGATGGGCGCGTCCTATGTATTTGTCTTTTCGCGCCTGTATATTAAATGATATGCCCCGAGAGGGAAATTTGTTCCGTCAAGGTTGTTCATTTGGTTGCAATGGGGGAAGTTTTTTGATATAATGAGACTGCAACGGCCGTTGCGCAAAGGATACGCAGGACGATCCTATTGCGGCTCAGGCGCTGCAAATACATTTTTTTCTGCGGATATTCCGAAGACGGAAATCCGATGGAGGTAACTGAATATGCAACACAAGTACCTTACGGCGAAAAACATCGCCTACTTCTCCGTGCTGCTGGCGCTCGTCGTCGTTTTACAGTTGTTTGCGAGCGCTATCCCGATGTTTGGGATCACGCTGAATTTCAGCCTCATTCCCATCGTGCTCGCGGGCATCTTTTTCGGGGCGATCGGCGGCGGTATCATGGGGCTGGTCTCGGGGTTCATCACGTTTATCACGGCGGCAGTCATGGGGGGAGAAGCGGCGACGGCATTTTTGTTTCAGGCGAACCCCGCCGTCCTTACCCTCGTATGCCTCGGTAAAACGACGGTCGCAGGCGTCGTGGCAGGGCTTCTGTATCGCCCGATCGCAAAGAAGAACACCATCGTTGCGGCATATACATCCTCGCTCGTCATGCCTGTCGTCAATACGGGGATCTATATGCTCGGCATGGTCATCATGAAGGAAGATGTTGCGGAGTTTTTAGGTTGCGGCTCCTCTGCAAACGTCGTGTTTGTGACCGTGTTCGGTCTCATCTGGCTGAACTTCGTCTTGGAAATCGCAGTCAGTGCCCTGCTTGCACCCGCCGTCCACCGCATTGTCCTCATCGCCGAAAAGCAGATCGGCAAAAGGAAGAAGGCCGTGCATCCCGCAGCCGAAGAGCCCGTCGGGCCCATTGCCGAGGGAGAAAAAACGAATACATCGGAGAATTTATCTTGATTATTTGCATAGATGTCGGAAATTCCAACATAAAATATGCCGTGTTCGACGGGGACGAGCCCCGTTTCACCTTCCGCGTGGCGACCGATCTCAAAAAGACATCGGATGAATACGGAACACAGCTTTTCACCATGCTTGAGATCAACGCCGTGAAGCGCGAGGAGATCACGGGGGGGATCATCTCTTCCGTCGTGCCCTCCCTTGATTATACGCTTTGCCATATGTTGAAGGTTTACTTCGGCGTGGAACCCAAGCAGATCGCCCCGGGGCTCAGGACGGGACTGAGAATGCGTGCCGACAACGCACGGGAAGTGGGCGCGGACCGCATCGTCAACAACGTCTCCGCCCTCAGAAAGTACGGGGCGGAGCAGCCGATCATCATCGTGGATTTCGGCACGGCGACGACGTTCAACATCTTAAAGGACGGCGAATTTATCGGCGGCGTCATCGCCCCGGGGATCAAGGGCTCGCTCGACAGCCTCATCTCGGGGACGGCAAAGCTCCCGCGGGTGGAGATTGCGGCGCCTAAGAGCGTCATCGCGACGAATACGGTCACAAATATTCAGGCGGGCGTCGTGTTCGGCTTTGCGGGGCTCGTGGAATTTATTGTCAAAAAGATCAAACGGGAGCTCGGCTGTAATGCCCTTACGGTCGCGACGGGCGGGCTCGCCGAGGTCATTGCACATGAGACGGATTGCATCGACGTCATCGACAAGATGCTCACGCTCAACGGATTAAAATATTTATACGATATGAACAGTTCGGAGGAAGGAAGATGAAGAAGGTCGGAGTAGCGATTCTCGGATTGGGTATCGTCGGCGGCGGGGCATACAAGATTCTGACGCAGAACAGAGATTTTTACTGCAAGACGCAGAATGTGGATATTTTCGTCAAGAGCGTGCTCGAATGCGACAAGGCACGCATTGAGTCGCTCGGCGTCCCGCAGGAGCAAATCGCGGAGAACATTTTCGAGATCGTTTCCGATCCGGATGTGAATATCGTCGTGGAGTGCATCGGCGGCATCACGGATGCCAGGAGCTATGTGATTGACGCGCTCAACGCGGGAAAAACGGTCGTGACGTCCAACAAGGAGCTCATCTGTAAATACTCTCATGAGCTCGAGAGGACGGCAAAACGGCTGAATGCGGGGCTGTATTTCGAAGCCAGCTGCGTCGGCGGCGTGCCGATCGTGAGGACATTGCTCGACGGCGTCCAGAGCAATAAGATCTCGTCCATCGAGGGCATCATCAACGGGACGACCAACTATATCCTGACGGAGATGTCCAAGGAGGGCGTCGGCTATCAGGACGCCCTTGCGGCGGCACAGCGGCTCGGCTATGCGGAATCTGATCCGACTGCCGACGTGGAAGGGTTCGACGCTGCCTATAAACTCTCGATTCTTTCCTCGCTCGCCTTCCATACGAAGGTGCCGTTCTCGAAGGTGTTCCGTGAGGGGATCTCCTCCGTGACGCCCGAGGATATCTCCAACGGCAGCGATCTCGGCTATACGCTCAAACTCCTTGCCGTCGGCAAGGACACGGGCGACGGGATCGAAGTACGCGTTCATCCCACATTCGTCAAGAAAAGCCATCCGCTCGCGGGCGTGGACGGGAGTTTCAACGCCGTGTATCTCACGGGTGACGCCGTCGGCGAGGTCATGCTCTACGGCAGAGGCGCGGGCGAGCTTCCTACGGGCAGCGCGATCGTCTCGGACATCATCTACGCGGCGACGCATGAGGGAAGCAGGTATTCTACATTCAAAAACAATGCAACGGCGGAAAAGGACGTCAAATTCGTCTCCGATTTCGCCAGTGCATACTATATGCGGCTGGACGTCACGGACCGCGCGGGCGCTCTCGCAAAGATCACGGCGATGCTTGCACGCAAAAACATCTCCATTGTCGAATTGCTGCAAAAATCCAACGGCGCGGAGAGTGCGACGGTCGTCCTTGTCACACATTCCACCCATGAGACAGCGATCAAAAACGCCGTTTCGCGGATCAATGCCTCGGGCGTTGCGAGCGTTCGGTCCGTGATCCGCGTCCTGTCCTGAATCTGACCGTAAAAAAGGCGCACGGGCGCCTTTTTCCTTATGAAAAAAGCAGTCATCCTCATCAACCCGTTTCTGTGCACAGAGGCGGAACAATACCAGCCGCGCCGCATCGCAGAGGAACTCTCCGCGCTCGGCGTACAGGCGGACATCCTCCCGAACAGATTTTTCGCCCGTATCGAGGGCGGCAGGATCGCGGAGGAACTCTCTGCGCGCTACGATTTCTGCGTCTATCTCGACAAGGATAAGTATGTGCCCCGTATGCTCGAAAAGCGGGGGATGCGGCTCTTCAACCGCGCGGAAGCGGTGGAGCTCTGCGACGACAAGATGCTCACCCACATCGCGCTCTCGGATCGCGGGATCCCGATGCCGAAGACGATCCCCGCGCCGCTTTGCTACAAAGAGGGCGCCGCGGCGGAGATCTGCGAGGCGCTCGGCTATCCCGTTGTCGTGAAGGAGTGCTACGGCTCTCTCGGGCAGCAGGTCTATCTGGCGCGGGACCGCGGGGAGCTCATTGCGCTTTCGGAGCGGCTCAAACTTCGACCCTATCTCCTTCAGGAGTATATTCCCGAAAGTGCGGGGCGGGACCTTCGCGTCATCTGTATCGGCGGGGAAGCCGTCGCCTGCATGGTGCGTCGGAGCAGATCGGATTTCCGTTCCAATCTCTCATGCGGCGGGAGAGGGGAGCCGTTTCCGCTTGACGGGAAGATCAGAACCCTCGCCAAAGAGATCTCGGACACGCTCGGGCTCGATTACTGCGGGATCGACTTTCTCTTTCAGGGCGATGCCTACCTGCTCTGCGAGGTCAATTCAAACGCTTTCTTCGGCGGGATCGAAGGCGTCACAGGCGTCAACATTGCCCGAAAATATGCCGAATATATGGTGAAAAATGCAGATTAAAATAGTATTATGTCTGACATAATACTATGTAAAACCTCAAAAATGTGTAAAAACAAGCTCCGAGCACGCTCGGAGCCTGTTTTTTTCTTACTGTCAGCCGACGATCAGATTGACGAGTCTGCCCTTGACCACGACGCATTTTTTCAGCGTCTTTCCTTCCGTGCGGGCAGTGACTTCGGGAAGGGCGAGCGCGGCAGTCTTGATCTCTTCGTCGGTGGCGTCGCTCGGGAGCATCGCCTTGCAGACGATCTTGCTGTTGACCTGAATGGCGTATTCCGTTTCTGCGAGCCTGAGCGCCGAGGGATTTTCAACGGGATATTTCTGTTCGAAGACAAACCCTTTGCCGCCCGTCTGCTCGAAGAGTTCTTCCGCAAAATGGGGCGCGCAGGGGGCGAGCATCAGGATGAGGTCTCTCACCGATTCCTTGAAGAGCTTTGCGTTCTTCTCGCCCGGGAGAGCGTCGTATTTGTACAGTGCGTTCGTGAACTCCATCATACGGGCGATCGCCGTGTTGAAGGAGAAGGACTCCATATCGCGGGAGACCTGACGGATGCAGTAGTTTCTTGCATAGTCGAGCGCACGTTCCTCGCGCTCGAAGGGGCCGTAACCGAAGTATTCGTTGGATTTGAGCGCGATCTTTTCCACCCTGTCCATGAACCTCGAGATCGCTTTGATCCCGTCATCGCTCCAAGGACCGCCCTCCGTATAGGAGAACCCGAACATCAGATACATTCTGAACGCGTCTGCGCCGTATTCCTTGATATAATCGTCGGGAGAGACGACGTTGCCGTGCGATTTGGACATACGGTTGCCGTCGGGACCGAGGATGACGCCCTGATGGACGAGCCGCTTGAAGGGCTCATCGAAGTCGAGATACCCCATATCCCGAAGCGCCTTTGTGAAGAATCTTGCATACAGCAGGTGCATACAGGAGTGCTCGGCGCCGCCGACATAGGTATCGACGGGAAGAAGCCTGTCCACGGCCTCTCTGTCAAAGGGCTCCTTGTCGTTGTGCGGATCTGCATAGCGCAGGAAGTACCAGCTCGAGCAGACGAAGGTGTCGAGCGTGTCGGGATCCCGTTTTGCGGGACCGCCGCACTTCGGACAGGTCGTATTCATGAATTTTTCATGCTTTGCGAGGGGGGACTTCCCATCGGGACGGAATTCGACGTCGTAGGGGAGCTTGACGGGCAGATTTTTCTCGGGCACGGGGACGGCGCCGCACTTTTCGCAATGGATGATGGGGATAGGCGCCCCCCAATAGCGCTGGCGGGAGACGAGCCAGTCGCGGAGACGGTAATTGATCTTCTTTCCGCCTTTCCCGATCTTGCTGATGTAGGAAGCGATCGCGCTTCTGGCCTCTTCGCCGCAGAGCCCGTCAAATTGCAGAGAACCGACGACGATCCCGTCTTCCGTGTAGGGGAGTACCGTCTCGCCGCCCTGTTTTTCGATGACTTTCACGATGGGGAGACCGTACTTTGTCGCAAAGGCGAAATCTCTCTCGTCGTGGGCGGGGACCGCCATCACCGCGCCCGTGCCGTAGGAATAGAGCACATAATCGGCGAGATAGACGGGGACTTTCTTCCCGTTGACGGGATTCGTGCAGTACGCTCCCGTGAAGACGCCCGTCTTTTCTCTGGTCGAGGAGAGACGTTCGATCTCGCTCGAGCGGGCGGCATAGTCGATGTAAGCCTCCACGGCCTCGCGCTGCTCCGGGGTCGTGATCTTGAGGGCGAGGGGATGCTCGGGCGCCAGAACGACGTAAGTCACGCCGAAAACGGTGTCGGGACGGGTCGTATAGACGCGGAAGGTGTCGCCGCTCTCGCATTCAAACTCGATCTCGCAGCCCGTGGACTTCCCGATCCAGTTGCGCTGCATATTCTTTGTCTTCTCGGGCCAGTCGAGGTCGATGAGCCCCGAGAGGAGTTCCTCGGCATATTCCGTGATCTTAAAGAACCACTGCGTCAGGTTTTTGCGGACGACGGGCGTATCGCAGCGTTCACATTTGCCGTCGATGACCTGCTCGTTCGCGAGCACGGTGTTGCAGGAGGGGCACCAGTTGACGGGCGCCTCTTTTCTGTACGCGAGTCCCTTCTTATAGAGCTGAAGGAACATCCATTGCGTCCATTTGTAGTATTCCTCGGTGCAGGTCTTGACCTCTGCCGACCAGTCGAACATGGCGCCCATGGCCTTGAGCTGCTGTTCCATCGTGGCGATGTTCGCCTCGGTGGAATCCTTGGGGTGCACGCCCGTCTTGATCGCATAGTTCTCTGCGGGGAGCCCGAACGCGTCGAATCCCATCGGCTGGAACACATTGTAGCCCTGCATCCGCTTGAAACGTGCATAGGAATCGGCGGGACCGTAGTTATACCAATGCCCCACATGGAGTTTGGCGCCCGAGGGGTAAGAGAACATCTCAAGGACATAGAATTTCTTCTTTTCGGTGTCCTTGACGTCGAAACGGTTGAATTTCTCCTTCTCCCAGCGCATCTGCCATTTTTTCTCGATTGCTTTAATATCCATATTTCTCCTTTCGAATCCTCATTTTACACGATTCATGCGGAGAAGTCAAGCGCAGAGGGGTAAAAATTGGGAATTCTTACACATTCCCGACCATTTTCCCCTTATTTTTCATGATTTTTTGCCGATCGTCACCACAGGAAACTCGCGTAAATAAATCGGAGAAAGAAGCATACAATAATTGCGTGGAAGAAATCACGGTCTCGGACGGCATCGAAAACAGCCTGTTCATCACCTATCTATACAACGCGCTGTCGGGCGTGCTCTCGCGTACGGGCGGAGGAGAGGAACTCATGTTCGGCGCCGAACGTGCCGCCCTGCGCATCCGTTCTCAGGACACAGAGGCGGCACTCCTGCTCCGAGAATTGCTCACGGAGATCATCGGGATCGGCTATAAATATCGTTATCTCGACGCCAATCTGAAGGTCGCCCTCTCGAAACGGGACAGAAAACTGCTCTGCGCGGCGCTCATCGCGGCGGATTATGAGGGGGATAAAGGGTATATCGCGAGAAAGATCGGGCAGAGCGATGAGTACAACATCGACGGGATCTACCTCTTCCGCCTCGGCCCGCTCAAGGAGAAGTGGCAGCACATCGTCGAATACGTCCCGGGCGGGTTCACGGGGAGCGACCTCAAACAATTCTGCGATTTTCTCGTGGGGGAGAGCCGTAACAAGATCTATCTCAGGGGGAAAACCGTCTTCGGCGAGAATTTCCGCCCGCTCCGCCGCAGCCTTCTGCTCGGCGAAGAGGACACGGAGGCAGAGATTATGCTCTCGGATGCAGGGTATGTCTACTGCCTCGGGGACGTGGGCGAGGAGCTCAGCGATTTCCTGCAAAAATTTTATGCGGAACGGGCCATATTCTCTTGACAAAGGCGAAAAAGAAGATTACAATAAATATACTTAAAGACAAGTAGCGCCGAGGGCGTCATCCCAGAGAGCGGATCCGTGGCTGGAAGATCCGTATGAGGACTCGGAGAGCGAAACCGCTTTATTTCAGACAATCGGTGTAAAAGAGGCTCTTTGTAGAGCAATTAAGGTGGAACCGCGCAAAGGGAATTTGCGTCCTTAAATGAACCCGAAAGGGGAATTTTGAGGGCGTTTTTTGTTTTTTCGCGATAAGCGAAGTACTATGTCAGACATAATGGAGGTAAAAACCATGAAAATTTCACTCAAGAACGGGGATCTGCTCGAAGTTGCGGACGGAGCGACCTGCTACGATGCCGCGCTCGTGATCTCGGAGGGACTTGCACGGAATGCCGTTGCCGCCAAGGTGAACGGCGTGCTCGTCGATCTCAAATCTTCCCTGAAAGAGGGGGACGGCCTCGAGCTCGTCACGCTCAAGGACAAGGAGGGACTCGAAGTCTACCGCCATACCTGCGCTCATGTGCTCGCGCAGGCGCTCAAAACCATCTATCCCACCTGCAAACTCGCGATCGGACCCGTGATCGACAACGGCTTCTACTACGATGTCGACTTCAAGACGCCCATCACGATGGAGGATTTTTCCAAGATCGAGGCGGAGATGAAGGCGATCATCAAGAGCAATCTGCCCATCGAACGCTTCACGCTTCCGCGGAACGAGGCGATCGCCCTCATGGAAGGGTTCAGCGAAAACTACAAGGTCGAGATCATCAAGGATCTTCCCGAGGACGCCGAGATCTCGTTCTATAAGCAGGGCGCATTCGTCGATCTCTGCCGCGGGCCCCACCTTCCCTCGACGGGCAAGATCAAGGCGTTCAAACTCCTTTCCATCACGGGGGCATACTGGAGAGGGGATTCGAGCAAAAAGATGCTCACCCGTATCTACGGCACCGCCTTTGCCAAGAAGGACGAGGTGGATGCCTACATCCTTCAGCTCGAGGAGGCAAAAAAGCGCGACCACAACAAGCTCGGCAGAGACCTCGGCATCTTCATGACGAGCGATGTCATCGGCCAAGGCCTTCCCATTCTCATGCCGAAAGGGGCGAAGATGCTTCAGATCCTCACCCGTTTCGTCGAGGACGAGGAAGCGCGGCGCGGGTTCATGATCACCAAGACCCCCAACATGGCGAAATCCGACCTCTACAAGATCTCGGGGCACTGGGCACATTACCGCGACAAGATGTTTGTGCTCGGCGAGATCGACGAGCACGGCGAGGCCATCGATAAGGACGAAGAGATCATGGCGCTCCGTCCCATGACCTGCCCGTTCCAGTATCAGATCTATAAGAACGGCTTAAAATCTTACCGTGATCTGCCCTGCCGCTATTCGGAGACGGCGACCGAGTTCAGGAACGAGGCATCGGGCGAGATGCACGGGCTCATCCGCATCCGCCAGTTCACCCTCTCCGACGGGCACATCATCTGCACCAAGGAGCAGGTGGAGGACGAATTCAAGCGCTGTCTCGATCTTTCCTATTATATTCTCGATTGCCTCGGAATGCGGCAGGACGTCACCTTCCGCTTCTCCAAGCGCGGGAAATCCAAGTCCGATAAATATATCGACGACGACGAGGCATGGAATGCAACGGAGGCGATGATGAAGAAGATCCTCGACGATCTCGGGCTCGACTATGTCGAGGCGGACGACGAAGCCGCCTTCTACGGTCCCAAGCTCGACGTGCAGACAAAGAACGTCTACGGCAAAGAGGACACCCTCATCACCATCCAGATCGACTTTGCCGCGGGGCACAGCTTCGGCATGGAATATGTCGATGCGGACGGCACCCGCCAGACCCCTTATGTCATCCACCGCAGCTCCATCGGCTGCTATGAGAGAACGCTCGCCATGCTCATCGAGAAATACGCGGGCGCCTTCCCGCTCTGGTTTGCGCCTGAGCAGGTCAAGGTTCTCCCCGTCACGGACAGAGCGGCGGACTATGCGAAGGAGCTCGTCGAAGAGCTCACCGCGGTCGGCATCCGCGCCTCCGCCGATTACCGCAACGAGAAGATCGGCAGGAAGATCTTTGACGCCGAGCAGGAGAAGGTACCCTATAAACTCGTCGTCGGCGACAAAGAAGTGGAGGACGGCAGCGTCTCGGTGAGAAAGCGCGGCGCGGGCGACATCGGCTCCATGGCAAAGGACGACTTCATCGCCCTCGTCGTCGAAGAGGACGAAAACAAAGTCATCTTTTGATCGTAAGCGGCAAGACCGCGGAAATTAGGAGAGATCCCATGAAAAAATTTCGCTATCATATCCTGAGCATCCTCTTGGTCTGCTTTGCGGCGGTCCTGCTCCTCTGTGCGTGCGGATGCAAGTGCGGCACGGACGGCGCCTGTGCTACGGGAAACGGGCTCGTGTTCAATAAGAAGTATGTCCACGGCGCCTTCGGAGAGGAAAGAGAGAACTACTTTATCTTCCGTGAAGACGGGACGGGGGACTTTGTCCGCAACTGGGATTTTGAATATACTGCGGCCCAGCACTACACCATGCACTTCAAGTGGTTCTATGCGGATAAAGACGAGTCTGCCGTCGTATGCTTCTACGACGGTTGGGAAAAAGACCCGGTCAAACACGAAGGAGCGTCGGTCAATGACGACACCACCTATCTCGTCACCATCTCGGGATATGTCCTCTGTTCGAACAACGGCACCTCGACCGCCTATTACATCAACGAGGATTACGTCGACGGGCTCCAGAATTACGCGAAGGACTGACTTTTCCCGTGACGGGACGAAAAAATCGGAAAATAGTCCCAAAAACACTTGACAAAAGGGTTTGCTTATGATAAAGTATCAACGTCAAGCAGAGGTGAACCCTTCTCCCCGCGATCGCAGAGGCGATACGGGTCAATGATCTTTCGGATGTGCCGCGGTGAATCCGCGCATTACAAAGTTCAACGGGTTTGTCTGTGCAAACCCGTTTATTTTTTGAGAGGAACATGGCAGTTAAAAATCAAAATCAGTTGAATGGGGAGATCCGTGACCGCGAGGTGAGAGTCATCTCCGAGGATGGCGAGATGCTCGGGATCATGTCTTCGCGCGAGGCATTGCGCCTTGCCGAGGAGGCGGGGCTCGACCTTGTGAAAATTTCTCCTACCGCCGTGCCGCCCGTGTGCAAGATCATGGACTACGGCAAGTTCAAGTTCGAACAGGCGAAAAAAGAGAAAGAGAACAGGCGCAACCAGAAGATCGTCGAGCTCAAGGAAGTGCAGCTTTCCATGACGATCGACGTGGGGGACCTCAACGTCAAGGCACGTCAGGCGCAGAAATTTCTCGAGCAGGGCAACAAGGTGAAGGTGACGATTCGCCTCCGCGGCAGACAGATGGCGCACGCCAATCTTGCAAAGGACGTCATCATGAACTTCTGCGAAATGCTCAAGGAGTACGGCGTCGTCGAAAAGCCGCTCAATATGGAGGGCAGGAATCTTATCCTGATCCTTGCCCCCGTAAAGAAATAAAACCGATAAATATTTTGGAGGAATACAGTTATGCCCAAACAGAAATCGCACAGCGGTTCGAAAAAGCGCTTCTGGCTCACGGGATCCGGTAAGGTGAACAGGGCTCACGGCGGCAAGAACCACAAGGCAGAGACCAAGAACAGAAAGAGAAAGAGAAATCTGCGCAAATCCACGCTCGTCTCCGAGACGCAGGAAAATACCGTCAAGCGCATGATTCCCTACAAGGATTAACGGAGGGTAGAATATGAGGATTAAGAGAGGCGTAAACGCCGTTAAAAAACGTAGAAAGATCTTTAAGCTGTCCAAAGGCTATTTCGGATATAAGAGCAAGAACTATCGCATCGCCCGTCAGGCGGTGATGAAGTCCCTCAAATACGCTTATATCGGCAGGAGACTGAGAAAGCGCGATATGCGTTCGCTCTGGATCGCCCGTATCAATGCAGGCGCACGGATCAACGGGCTTTCCTATTCCAAGCTCATCCACGGGCTCAAAGTTGCGGGGATCGGTCTGAACCGTAAGATCCTCGCGGATCTCGCCGTCAACGACGCGGCAACTTTTGCCGACCTCTGCAGCAAGGCGAAAGCCGCCCTGTAAGAAGCAAAGAGCCTTTCTCGGAAAGGCTTTTTTGTCATTATGGTCATTGTCTCCAAACAAAATCCCGTCGTAAAAGCGCTCGCCTCCCTCAAAGAGAAGAAGGGGAGACGGGAGCGCGGGACCTTTCTCGTCGAAGGGAGCAAGATGTTTTCGGAGTGTGCGGAGAGCGGTATGGAGATCGTTCGCATCGCACTGCTTGCTTCCAAAGAGCATATCGCACGCGCGGAGACGCCGCATTTCGGGGATCTCGGCGCAGAGGTCGTCCTGCTCGGCGAGGATGCTTTCAAAGCGGTCTCGGACGAAAAGACGCCGCAGGGGATCATTGCCGAAGTGAAGATTCCGACGAGCCCGCTCGTGCCGCCGCAGGGACGCTGTCTGCTCCTCGACGGGGTCTCCGATCCCGCCAATGTGGGCGCGGTCATACGGACAGCTGCAGCGGCGGGGTACCGTGAAATCTATCTTGCAGACTGCGCCGATCCGTATGCACCGAAGAGCGTTCGGGCGTCGATGTCGGGGATCTTCTTCTGCAAGCTCTTGTGCGGGACGCGGGAAGCAATTCTGGAAACGCTCGGCGGGGTACCGCTCATCGCGGCGGACATGGACGGGGAAGACGTCTTTTCCTTCGTCCCCCCCGAAAAACATTGTATCTGTATCGGAAATGAGGGAAACGGGCTCTCGGAAGAGGTTCGTGCGCGGGCGGCGCATACCGTCGGCATTCCCATGCAACACCCCGTGGAGAGCCTCAACGCGGCTGTCTCCGCAGGGATCATGATGTACCTCATGGGGTACGCGAAGAAATAAAGGAGGATCGATATGTCAGGACACAGCAAATGGCACAATATACAGGCCAAAAAAGGCAAGGCAGACGCCGCGAGAGGGAAGCTCTTCACCAAGATCGGGAGAGAGCTCGCCGTTGCGGCCAAGGGGAATCCCAATCCCGCGACGAACTCCAAACTCGCCGATATCATCGCCAAGGCGAAGGCGGCGAATATGCCCAACGACAACATCGACCGCTGCATCAAGAAGGCGGCGGGCGAACTCGGCGATAAGGAGTACAAGGAGCTCACCTACGAAGGGTACGGCGCGGGCGGCGCGGCGGTCATCATCACCACGCTTACCGACAATAACAACCGTACGGCGAGCGACATCCGTGCGATCATGTCGAAATGCGGCGGCTCCCTCGGGACGAGCGGAAGCGTCTCGTATATGTTCGACACCAAGGGGATCATCGTCATCGAGAAGACGCTTTCCGAGGACGAGATCATGGATATGGCGCTCGAGGCGGGCGCGGACGACGTCATTACACAGGAAGATATCTTTGTGATCTATACGACGCCCGCGGCATTCTCCGAGGTCAGAAAGTTCCTCGAAGGGAAGGGGCTCGAGTTCTTGCAGGCGGAGATCACGATGATCCCGCAGAACAAGATCACGCTCGAGGGCGAGAAGCTGGAGCTCTTCAAAAAGATGCTCGAGCGGCTCGAGGAAAACGACGACGTACAGGACGTCTACCACAACGTCGAGCTTCCCGAAGAAGCAGACGAAGAATGACCGATTGCGGCGCGTCCGAAGGACGCGCCGCTTTTCACGGGAGAACGCCATGATCAAAACCGCGCTGAAAAATTTCTTTGGCAGTATCATCTATATCTTTGTGCCGATGGGGATCGTCTACCTCTTCGTGCTCTTCGCCCTGTTCCTCTTTGCGCTCTCCGCGATCGGCAGTGCGTCGGCGATGATCGGGTCGCTCACGGATCTCGTCTCCGAAACCGTCACGGTATCGGGGATCTCCGTTTCCGAGTTCATCGTCTATGCAGGAGAGAAACTCACATGGGATGGGAATATCTTCCATTACATCGCCCAGATCATCGATACGAACTGGGTACAGACGACGGTCATGGAGTTTTTTGAGCTGCTCGACGTATCCTCCGAATCCTTTGCGGAGAGCTTTCTGGGCGTCGTGACGGAGTTTACGGAGTCTGTCAAGGCAGCCTTGGCGCTTTCCGTCACCCTCTCCGCGCTCGGCTTCGTCCTCGCAAACTATGCGACGGGCATTGTCGTCCGCAGAAAAAATGCACGGCGGGGATTCAAACGGTGGGTCATCGCGAATACGGTCATCCCGTTTGTCGAATCCATCGTGCTCGGCAGCGCGTTCGCACTCGCGGGGATCATCCGTTACTACGTTTTACTCGTTTTTCTCGTCCTCATCTGTGCATACGGCTATCTGGCGCTCACGTCCTCGTGGATCGTGTACGGCGGGGGGAAGATCGGCTACAAAGAGGTCGTCAATGTCAGAAATCTCCTGACCCAGCTCGGGGCGATCGCGATCGTGGTCCTCATTGTCGCCCTGATCTTCGTGCTCGTCATGCTGCTGAATTTTATCCTCGCGGCGCTCGTCATCATACCCGTGTCGCTGTATGCGATGAATATCATCAAGGTCAATTCGGACGCCTATGTGTTGCAACTCGTTGAAGGAGAGGGGAGTACAGACGGCAAGAAGCAGGAAGCGCCCGCCGAGGATCTGCAAGAGCAAAAATAAAAACGCCCGACGAACCGTCGGACGCTCATGCCGTGCAATCTGCGCGGCTATTTTCTTTTTCCGAGCTCTGCGAGCGCGAGATTCAGGAAGTATTCCGCGGTGGAATCCTTTTTGATGAGCGCTCTCGCCTCATCGGGCGTGCACCAGTGCGCCTCCTCGATCTCTTCCCCGCGCGTGATCTCCTTCTCCTCGGCCGTCACGAGAAAGCCGAGCATGAGAAGGTTCTTTGCGTCGTGATAGCGCGAAGAGAGATACCGCCACTTGACGGCGGGGAGCCCCGTTTCTTCCCTGAGCTCGCGCGGGATGGCTTTTTCGGCGCTTTCGCCCTTCTTGATATACCCCGCAAAGAGCTTGTAATCCTCGTCTCCGACGTGTTTTGCGAGCAGGATCTTATTCTCTGCACGGTTGACCACGGCCATTGAGACAGCGACGGGAAAGAATGGAAATTTGAACTTTTCGCACCGCGGGCAGTAGGGGACCAATCCTTCCTGCTCTAAAAACCGAAGCGCGAGTTTTTCTCCGCAATCCCTGCAATACATGATGTTTCCTCCCTTATATTTTTATCATTTTACGACGAAATGAACAAAATGTCAACCCGTTTTTGTAAATAAATTCAAAAAAAAGTAAAAAATTTTAAGAGTGCAGTGTATAAAAATGTACTTTTCCATACAGAAACGCGAAAAACTTTCAAGCGGATTTTGAATGCGGACGCTTGACAGGCGCGTTTTGCGTATAGTATAATAAAACGTACTGTTAAACAGACGTCGGGGAGTTCCCGCCGTCGAAGGGAGGGGTTCGTGCTTACATCCATCTGCGGGATCAACTGGGGCGACGAGGGCAAGGGACGCATGGTCGACCTGCTCTCTGCCGACTACGATATCGTATGCCGCTATCAGGGAGGAAACAACGCGGGACACACCGTCATCAACGAAAAGGGACAGTTCATCCTGAACCTGCTCCCCTCGGGGATCTTGCGGGACAACGTCGTCAACGTGCTCGGGCTCGGGATGGTCATCGACATCAGGCACCTGTGCGAAGAGATCAGTCGGCTGAGGGAGAAGGGGATTCGTATCACCCCCGAAAACCTGAAGATCAGCGACAGGGCGGTCATCACGATGCCCTATCATGTCCTCATGGATTGCCTCGAAGAGGACCGTCTGGCGGGGAAAAAATTCGGCTCCACGAGACGGGGGATCGCGCCCGCCTATGCCGACCGCTACATGAAGAAGACCTTCCGCATGGGGGAGCTTCTCCACCCCGAGCTTCTGCAAGGGAAAATCTCGGACATCGCAGAATGGAAAAATCTCACCGTCGAGGGGGGATACCGCCATGCGCCCGTGACCGCAGCCGAAATCGGGGAATATTTCAAAACATTCGGTGAGCCGCTCAAAGATTATATCTGCGATACGGGGCTCTATCTCAACGAAGCGCACAGGGCGGGCAAGAAGATCCTGTTCGAGGCCCAGCTCGGCGCCCTCCGCGACATCGACTACGGGATCATTCCCTATACGTCGAGCTCCTACACGATCGCATCCTATGCGCCCATCGGCGCGGGTGTGCCCAACCTCAAACTCGATAAGTCCATCGGCATCATGAAGGCGTATTCGACCTGTGTGGGAGAGGGCCCGTTCACTGCCGAGTACTTCGGAGAGAAAGCGGAGAAACTCCGCGAAGCGGGCGGGGAGTACGGCGCCGCGACGGGAAGGCCGAGGAGAGTCGGACCCTTCGACGTCGTCGCCTCTTCCTACGGCATCCGCTGTCAGGGCGCGGACGAGATCGCGCTCACCAAGCTCGATATCCTCTCGGGGTATCGGGAGATCGAGATCTGCACGGCCTATGAGCTCGACGGAAAAATTTTACATGAATTTCCTTATCCCGACGAACTCGGCCGCTGCAAGCCTGTCTTTGAGACGGTCAAGGGCTGGAATTGCGACATCTCGGGCTGCAGAAAGCCTTCCGACCTACCCAAGGAGGCGCTCGATTATATCCACCTGCTCGAAAAACTCTGCGCCTGCAAGATTACTTACGTCTCCGTAGGGGCAGAACGCGACGCTTATGTGAGGTTGCAATGAAACGTCAGTTTGTAAAGATGCACGGCATCGGGAACGATTATATCTATTTCGACTGTCTGGAACAGCCCTTCAAAACCCCCTCTGCGGCGGCTGTAAGGCTGTCCGACCGCCATTTCTCGGTGGGAGGGGACGGGATCGTGCTCATCCTTCCGAGCAAGACCGCGGACGCACGGATGCGGATGTTCAACGCAGACGGCAGTGAGGGGGAGATGTGCGGCAACGCCGTGCGCTGCATCGCAAAATATCTCTATGACATCAAGGGGATCAAAAAGAAGACGCTCACGATCGAGACGAAAGCGGGCGTCAAGACGATTTCCGTACGCACCAAAAAGCACACGGGCGAGGCAATTGCTTTCTCCGTGGATATGGGGAAGCCGATCCTGACTCCTCTGCGCATCCCTGCGCTGTTTACGGGGAAGAAGATCGTTTCCCAGCCGCTCATCGTGGGGGAGGAGACCTACCGCGTCACCTGCCTGTCGATGGGGAATCCCCATTGCGTCGTCTTCGGCGGAGATCCCGATGCGCTCGATCTTGTAGCGATCGGTCCGCTTTTTGAGAGCCATCCCGCCTTCCCCGAGCGGACGAACACGGAATTTGTAGAAGTCCTTGCCCGCAACGAGCTCAAAATGCGCGTCTGGGAGCGTGGGAGCGGAGAGACGCTCGCCTGCGGGACGGGCGCCTGCGCCGCGGCGGTCGCCTCCGTTCTGAACGGGTATTGCGACGGGAACAGCGAGATCGTCGTGCACCTGCGGGGCGGGGATCTCACCGTAAACGCGAAGGGGAGATCTGTTTTGATGACGGGTCCCGCGGAGATCGCTTTCACGGGCGAAGTCGACCTGTGAGTTTTCGGAAACAGACACAAGAGGTAGATCCATGACGAAATATATCTTCGTGACGGGAGGCGTCGTCTCGGGGCTCGGGAAGGGCATCACGGCCGCCAGTTTGGGCAGGCTTCTCAAAATGCGGGGCTATAAAGTGGCTGCGCAGAAGCTCGACCCATATATCAATATCGACCCCGGCACGATGAGTCCCTATCAGCACGGCGAGGTGTTCGTCACCGAGGACGGCGCCGAGACCGATCTCGATCTCGGGCACTATGAACGCTTTATCGACGAAAATCTCAATAAATTCTCCAATCTGACGACGGGAAAAGTTTACTGGAACGTCCTCAACAAGGAGAGAGCGGGGGAATATCTCGGCCAGACCGTCCAGATCATCCCGCACATCACCAACGAGATCAAATCTTTCATCTATCAGGTGGGGAAGACGGCGAATGCCGACATCGTCATCACCGAGATCGGCGGGACGACGGGCGACATCGAATCCCAGCCCTTCCTCGAAGCCATCCGTCAGGTCGCCCGAGAGGTCGGCAGGGAGAACTGTTGCTATATCCACGTTACCCTCGTGCCCTTTATCTCGGGCTCCGAGGAATTCAAGAGCAAACCGACCCAGCATTCCGTCAAGGAATTGCAGGGCATGGGGATCTTCCCCGACATCATCGTCGCCCGTGTGGATAAACCCATGCCCGAGAGCATCCGTGAGAAGATCGCGATGTTCTGCAATGTGGAGCCCGAATGCTGTATCGAGAACCTCACCGTGCCCGTCCTCTATGAGGCGCCCATGATGCTCGAGAAGAGCGGCCTGTCGTCGACGGTCTGCAAGATCCTGCATCTCGATCCGAACGCGATCGACCTGACGGGATGGCAGGAAATGCTTTCCCGCATCCACGCCCGCAGCAAGACGGTGAGGATCGCCCTCTGCGGCAAATACGTACAGCTCCACGACGCCTATCTCTCCGTCGCCGAGGCGCTCGCCCACGGCGGCTATGAATCGGACGCCAAGGTCGAGATCGAGTGGGTAGATACAGAGAAACTCACCGATAAAAACGCTCCGACGATCCTGAAAGGGGTGGACGGGATCATCGTCCCCGGCGGATTCGGCGCGAGGGGGATCGAGGGGATGGTCGTCGCCTGCAAATATGCCCGCGTGCATCGGATTCCCTATCTCGGGATCTGCCTCGGGATGCAGGTCGCCGTCATCGAGTATGCGAGAAACGTCCTGCATATCGGGGATGCGAACTCCTCGGAGTTCTTTCCCGAGGGGAAGCATTCCGTCATTGACCTCATGCCCGACCAGTACGGTGTCAAGATGGGGGGGACGATGCGTCTCGGCGCATACCCCTGCAAAGTCCTCGGGACACAGATGAAGCGTGCATATGACGCCGATCTCATTCAGGAGAGGCATCGCCACCGCTTCGAAGTCAACAACGATTACCGTGCCGCACTCGAAGAGGCGGGCATGACGATTGCGGGGACCTCCCCCGACGGGACCCTGTGTGAGGCGGTCGAGATCGACGCGAACGATTTCTTCATCGGCGTACAGTTCCATCCCGAGTTCAAGTCCCGTCCCAACGGTGCACACCCGCTCTTCCGTGAGTTCATCCGCGCGGCGGTGAGGTATCAGGAGGCGCGCTCATGAAAATCAACGAAAATTTCTTAAAACTCAAGGATTCCTATCTGTTTGCGACGGTCGGCGCCAAGACTGCCGCCTATAAACGGGCACATCCCGACAGAGAGGTCATCCGTCTCTCTATCGGGGACGTCACGCTCCCGCTTGCGCCCGTTGTCATCGATGCGATGCACCGCGCCGTGGACGATATGGCAAACAGGGCGACCTTCAAGGGCTATGCTCCCGATCAGACCTGCTACGGCTACGACAGGCTCCTCGATTCCATTCTTGACAGCTATGCCCGTAAGGGCGTGACCCTCGGGAAGGGGGACATCTTCATCTCGGACGGCGCAAAGTCCGACTGCGGGAATATCCTCGATATCCTCTCCGCCGACAATACCGTCCTCGTGCCCGATCCCGTCTATCCCGTCTATCTCGATACGAATATCATGGCTGGCAGAAAGATCCTCTTCGCCGATGCAAACGAGGGGAACGGATTCCTTCCAATGCCCGATCCGAACGTCAGGGCGGACATCATTTATCTTTGCTCTCCCAACAATCCCACGGGGGCGGCATATACCAAGGAGCAGCTCAAGGCATGGGTCGGATATGCCCTCATGCAGGACGCGCTCATCCTCTACGATGCCGCGTACGAGTATTTCGTTACGGACAGCTCGCTCGCCCGCAGCATCTATCAGATCGAGGGAGCGAAGAATTGTGCGATCGAGATCTGTTCATACTCCAAGACGGCGGGGTTTACGGGCGTGCGCTGCGGCTATACGATCGTCCCGCAGGAACTCACACGGGATGGGGTCTCTCTCAATAAACTCTGGGCGAGAAGGCAGTCGACAAAATTCAACGGGACGTCCTACATCACACAGATGGGGGCGGCGGCCGTCTTTACCGAGGAGGGAGAGCGGCAGATCGGCGAAAATATCGCCTATTACAGAGAGAATGCTCGGATCATCTCCGCGGGGCTCGACAGCCTCGGCATCTGGTACACGGGCGGGAAAAATTCACCCTATATCTGGATGAAATGTCCGAACGGCATGGGGAGCTGGGAGTTCTTTGACGAGCTGCTCGAAAAAGCGAGCGTCGTGGGGACGCCCGGGTGCGGATTCGGCAAGAACGGGGAAGGCTTCTTCCGCCTGACTGCGTTCAATACACATGAAAATACTTTGGAAGCGATGCAGAGGATCGCAAAACTTTTGAAAGCATAAGAGACTTTTATGGATATCACAGCAAGAAGCGCGGGCGTTTTGTGCCACATCTCCTCGCTTGCGGGAAGGTACGGCATCGGATCGCTCGGGAAAGAAGCATACGCGTTTGCAAGGTCGCTCGCCGCAAACGACGTCAAATACTGGCAGATCCTGCCCCTCGTGCAGACGGGGTACGGCGACAGTCCCTACCAGTCTGTCTCCTGCATCTCGGGAAATCCCTATTTCATCGACCTCGATGCACTGGGCAGTGAGGGACTTTTGACGCGGAAGGAGCTCAAAGACCTTCGTGACCGCTATAAAGATACCGTTTCGGTCGACTACGGCGCCCTGTACGAAGAGAGATACCGGACGCTCAGGCTCGCCTTTTCCCGTTTTCGGTTCGACGGCGACGAGTTCCGTAATTTCGTCAAGATGGGGAAATTCGAGGATTACGCCCTCTTCATGACGGCAAAGACGGTGCTGGGCGGATGTTTCTGCGATTGGGAGGAGCCCATAAGGACCCGCGATCCCGACGCGCTCGAAAAATTCCGTACCGACCATCACGAGGAATATCTCTTCTGGCAGTTCCTGCAATACGAATTCTGGACCCAGTGGAATGCGCTCAAGGAGTATTGCGGGAAGATCGGCATCACGATCGTCGGAGATATTCCGCTCTATGTCGCCTATGACAGCGCAGACGTCTGGGCACATCCGACGCTCTTCAAGCTCGATGAGGCTCTTCGGCCGACCAAGGTGGCGGGCGTTCCTCCCGACTATTTCTCGGCGACGGGGCAGCTCTGGGGCAATCCCGTCTATGATTGGAAGGAGCATGGGGCGACCGGTTACAAGTGGTGGACGGAGCGTCTCCTTGCGGCGCTTTCCACATACGATATGGTCCGTATCGACCATTTCCGCGGGATCGACCGTTACTATGAGATCGATGCAGACGCCGAGAACGCCATCCGCGGTAAGTGGTGCGAGGGGCCCAAGGAAAAGCTCTTCACGGGGATTGGTAAGGAGAAAGACCGTATCATCGCAGAGGACCTCGGGATCATCGATGACGGCGTGAGATCGCTCCTCAAAAAGACGGGCTTCCCCGGGATGAAGGTCCTGCTCTTCGCCTTCGACGGCAATCCCGACAATGAGTTTTTACCCAAGAACATCACGGAAAACAGCGTCTGCTACACGGGGACGCACGACAACGACACTGTGAAGGGGTATTCCGACTCGCTCGCCGCAGAGGATTTTATCCTGTTCCGCGCGAGGCTCGCCATGGCGCTCGAGGAGAGTGGCGTCGGGATGAAGCTCATGAAGAACGGGGAAAATTTCCCCGAGGCAATGATACGGCTGGCGTTTTCCTCCCGCGCGGCGATCGCTGTCGTGCCCATTCAGGACGTTTTGGGGCTCGGCAATGAGGCGCGTATGAATATCCCCGGGACGGAAGGACAAAATTGGCGGTTCCGTCTGGACAGACCCATCGGGCGTGCCCTGACGAAATTGAAAAAAATCATAAAACTTTATCGGAGGTAACTTTATGGCAAAAGAAAAGAAAGGGTTCTTCAAAGAATTCAAGGCGTTCATTATGAGGGGCAACGTCGTTGACATGGCCGTCGGCGTCATCATCGGCGGCGCGTTCAGTGCAATCGTCACGGCGCTCACCAACCAGATCCTGATGCCCATCATCAACTTCATCCTGTTCGCGATCACGGGCGGTCAGGGTCTTGAAGAAGTCTACACCTATCTGCACAAGGCGTATTTGCTCGATGAAGCGGGTGCGGTGACGACGCAGATCGATCTTGCGAACTCCATCTATATCGACTGGGGCGCATTCATCTCCGCGGTCATCAACTTCCTTCTGATCGCGCTCGTGCTGTTCCTCATCATCAAGCTCATCAATGCCGTGCATGAGGGCGCCGCGAAGCAGAAGAATAAATATGACCCCCTGACGAAGGACGAAGTCAAGGCGCTCCGCAGGGAAGGGAAGTCGTCTGACGAGATCCTTGCAGCCGCTGCAAAGAAGAAGGCAGACGAGGAAGCAGCCGCCGCCGAGGCAGCCAAGAATGCTCCCGCCCCCGCTCCCACGACGGAAGAACTCCTTGCCGAGATCCGCGATCTGCTCAAAGCACAGCCGCCGAAGGCATAACGCTATAGACGGAAATTTTATCAAAGGAACGCAAATGCGCATACAATGCTTTGTATGCGCATTTGTTTTGTAACGGGCGGAAGCCTCGGCGATTTTGCGGACGGGTATGAGGGAGAGCGGGCGGACATCGTCTGCTGTTCCTTTCAGGCGCTCGGGAAAGTCAGCTATGAGCGCGAGCTCAAAGGGGAGACCAATCTCTTTGAGGACGTCGCGCTTCTCTCCAAAGAACAGAAGAACGTCGTCGTATGCGGTTGCTATACGGACGCCCGCGGCATCAGAAGAAAATCCGTCGTCGTCGCCGAGCGGGGCAGGATCCTCGGCGTTACGGATATGGTCAACCGTCTCGACGGCGGGGAATACAGGAGCGGCGCGGGGATCAAGATCTTCGATACCTCCGCAGGAAAGTTGGGCGTCGTGGTCGCGGAAGATCTCTACTTCCCTCAGGTCATGCAGACACTCTCCGTCTGCGGGGCGGAGGTCGCGCTCTGCATCTTTGAGGAACTCTCCGAGAGCCTCGAGCAGACCCTCATGAAGGCGGAGGCCTTCCTCTATGGCATCCCCGTCTGCGTCTGTGCATTCGGCTATGCGCAGGCGGCGGATATCGCGGGAAAACTGAGCTTTGCCTCCCCCAAAAGCCCCTGTATCTACGATCTCAAGCGGGAACAGGAATATCACCTCGTGGAGATGCGCCAGAGGGGCTTTTACAGGCGGAAACGGGGCACTTTTTGATGCCTTTTTGCCGCTCCTCCGCGTCATCCTGAGCCGAAAACGCAGTACGCAGTCCGAATCGCATTTCCGCGAAGGATCCCGAAACGGAGTCCGAACTCTCATCCTCGGGATTGCTTCGACTACGCTCAGGGTCAGAATGACGCGCTTCACCCTCGGCTCCCCTCATAGAAGAGCTGTCGCGCGTAGCGCGAGTATGAAAAAGGCTTGCCTTGCGGCAAGCCTTCGTGTCTTATTTGATGACCCTTGAGCAAGCGATCGCGAGTGCCCCGGGCCCGATGTGGCAGGAGACCGACAGGGACAGCGGATCGATGAACGTGAGGGGAACGGTCGGGAAGACGGCCTTCACTTCCTCCGCGAAGATCTTCGCCTCCGTGTCCTCCGCCGTGTAGGCGATGGAGACCTGCATCACCCCGTTTTCGACAAGCGTTTTGAACCGTGTCTCAAAGTCCTTGGCGATCGCGGCGATCATGGTCTCCTTTGCCTTTCGCAGCGTATTGACCTTTTTGAACGCGTCGAGCTTTTCGCCTTGGATCTGCAAGACGGGTTTAATCTTGAGAATGGTGCCGATGAGCGCCGCGGCGGGGGTGAGCCTTCCGCCTTTTTTCAGATATTTGAGCGTATCGAGCGAGATATAGATGCTGCTGTCGAACTTGGTTTTCAGCAGGATCTCTTTGATCTCCGCCGCGCTCTTGCCCTGACCTGCGAGGGTGATTGCGTCATAAACGCTCTGCCGCTGCGTAATGGAGATTCTTTGGTTATCGACGACCTGCACTCTCCCGCCATAGCTCTTTGCAAGGCTCTCTGCCGTATGGCAGGATTCCGAGAGACCGCTCGACATGGGAATATGCACGATCTCGCTCCCGTCGCTCAAAAGTTCGTCCCAAAGGTCGGTCACGCTGCCGACGGCGGGCTGGGAAGTCGAAACGTTCGCGTCGCCGCGAAGATGGACATAAAATTCTTCCTGTGTGAGGTTGATATCCTCAAAATACTCTTTGCCATCGATGAGAAAGGGCATCGGGATCACGAAAATTCCCAGTTTTTTCGCGTCCGCCTGTGTGATGCCGCTGTTCGAATCGGTGACGATCTTGACCCTTGACATTGTCACTCTCCGAATATTTATTTTGTGAACTGATCTTATTATAGCGGAAAGAAAGGTTTAAGTCAAGAATTTCAACTGCCGATTTTGGGAAATTATTGACAAAAGCATGGAAAAAGTGATAGGATAGACCAAGGAGGTGCGTATGTACAGGATCCTGACGCGCAAGTCGCTCAATCCGTCCGTGACCATGATCGAAGTAGAGGCTCCGAGGATCGCCATGAAGGCCCGCGCGGGGCAATTTGTCATTTTGCGTGCAGATGCGCGCGGGGAACGGATCCCGCTCACGATCGCGGGCTGTGACAGGGCGCGCGGCGCCGTTACGGTAATTTTTCAGATCGTCGGCGGGGCGACGCTCTCTCTGGACCGCAAACAGGCGGGGGAGGAGATTGCAGATTTTGTCGGACCGCTCGGCAATCCTACGGATGTTGCAGGCGTGAAGAAGGCGATCGTGGTCGGCGGGGGCGTCGGCTGTGCGATTGCGCTCCCCGTTGCAAGGCGGCTCAAAGAACTCGGCGCGGATGTACGCTCCGTCATCGGGTTCAGAAGCCGCGATTTCGTCATTTTAGAGGAGGAATTCCGTGCCGTCTCCGATACCCTCGACATCACGACGGACGACGGCAGCTACGGTGAGAGGGGAAACGTCTGTGCGCCCTTAAAACGCCTTCTCGACGGGGAAACATTTGATGCCGTCTATCTGGTCGGACCGCTCGTCATGATGAAGTACGCCGCCCTGACAGCGAAACCGTACGGCGTGAAGACGGTCGCGAGTATGAACCCCATCATGATCGACGGGACGGGGATGTGCGGTTGCTGCCGCATCCGTGTGGGCGGAGAGACCAAATTTGCCTGTGTGGACGGCCCCGATTTCGATGCACAGCTCGTGGATTTCGACGAAGCGATCATGCGTTCCCGTACCTATCTCGCCTTCGAAGCGGAAGCGAGGGAGCGCCATTGCAATCTCTATAAAAAGGAGGTGCGGGGATGAAGACCTTCAACGATCGTGCAACGAAATATCCGATGCCTGTGCAGGATCCCCTGGTCAGAAGTCAGAATTTTGAAGAGGTCGCCCTTGGCTATGATGCCGAGACTGCCGTGCTCGAGGCAAAGCGTTGCCTGCATTGCAAAAACCGTCCCTGCGTCAAGGGGTGTCCCGTTGCCGTAGACATTCCCGCCTTTCTCGGCAAGATCGCAGAGGGGGCGTTTGAGGAGGCATATGAGGTCATTTCCCGTACGTCTTCCCTTCCTGCCGTCTGCGGGCGGGTGTGCCCGCAGGAACGCCAGTGTGAAAAGGAGTGTACCCGCGGCATAAAGGGGGAATCGGTCGCGATCGGGCGGCTGGAACGCTTCGCCGCCGATCATCATTTCGCCCATACACAGGATAAACCCAAACCTCCCGCGCCGAACGGGCATCGTGTCGCCGTCGTCGGCTCGGGCCCCGCGGGGCTCGCCTGTGCGGGGGATCTCGCCAAAATGGGGTATGAAGTGACCGTTTTCGAAGCGCTCCATACAGCGGGCGGCGTGCTCGTCTATGGGATCCCCGAGTTCCGTCTTCCCAAAAAGATCGTCGCACGGGAGATCGAAAATCTCGTCTCGCTCGGCGTCAGGATCGAGACGAACAGCGTCGTCGGGCGGCTCTATACGGTGGAAGAGCTTCAGGAGGAGGGATTCGAAGCGATCTTTCTCGGCACAGGGGCGGGGCTTCCCCGCTTTATGGGGATCAAGGGGGAGAATGCCAAGGGCGTCTTCTCGGCAAATGAGTATCTCACCCGCGCAAACCTCATGAAGGCATACGAAGAGGACGCCGAAACGCCCATTTACCGTGCCAAACGGGTCGCGGTCGTGGGCGGGGGGAACGTCGCCATGGACGCCGCACGGACGGCAAAACGGCTCGGTGCAGACGTCTGCATCGTCTATCGGCGGGGCAGAGAAGAACTCCCCGCGCGGAAGGAAGAGGTCGTGCACGCCGAAGAAGAGGGGATAACATTCCGCTTTCTCACCAATCCCGTTGAAGTCATAACGGATGCCGACGAGAACGTCGTTGCGCTCAGATGCGTGGAGATGGAGCTCGGCGAACCGGACGGGAGCGGCAGACGGAGGCCTATTCCCAAGGAGAACAGCGAATTCGAACTGCCCGTTGACTGTGTGATCATGGCGCTCGGGACTTCGCCGAATCCGCTCATCAAACAGACGACGGCGGGACTGGAGACGGGACTGCACGGGGAGATCGCCGCCGACGGGGAGGGCAGAACATCGCTTCCCGGTGTCTTCGCGGGCGGGGACGCCGTGACGGGCTCCGCCACCGTGATTCTTGCAATGGGAGCGGGCAAGAACGCCGCGAGGGCCATCGACGAATATATCCGCGGCAAATGACGCGGACAGGTTCGCTTCTAAATATTTCCGAAAATTCATACAATAGCGTATGAATTTTTTCTTTCGTCATCGCGTCGCCCTCGGATTTTGCGCGATCCTTCTCGCCGTCGTCTTTGTCTTCGGCGTGTGCTTTTTTGCACTTTCCCGCACGGCCGCCGAAACGACCCGACTCGTTGTCGTCATCGATGCGGGACACGGGGGAGTGGACGGGGGCGTCGTGGGGATCGAAACGGGGACGAAAGAGAGTGATATCAATCTCTCCCTATCCCGCATTCTTCAGTCTGCCTTTGAGGATGCAGGCTTTTATGTGGTCCAGACCCGTCCGACGGAGGCGGGACTGTACGGCGCCGCAACGAACGGCTATAAAAAGAGGGATATGCAGAAACGCGCCGACATCATCCGTGAAAGCGTCCCCGCGCTCGTCATTTCCCTGCACCAAAATTTCTTTTCCATGCGCTCCCGACGCGGCGCACAGGTATTTTTCAGGGAGGATTCCGAGCGCTCCGCGGCGCTTGCCCGCTCGATCCAGACTTCACTCAATACGATGCCCGAATGTGTCAAGCAGACCGATGCGCTTAAAGGTGACTATTACGTCCTGAATTGCAGCGATTATCCCTCCGTCATCGTCGAATGCGGCTTCCTGTCCAATGCCGAGGACGAGGCGCTCCTCGTGACGCAGGTGTATCAGGAGAAGATCGCCGCGGCGATCCTGTCGGGAAGTCTTTCCTTCCTTGCAACGGAAACGGCGTGAATGATTTGACAGAACGAAAAAGGCGTGTTATAATTTCAGTATCATGGAAGGTTATTGCAACAGAAAAACATATGAATTGCGCTATTCCGACTTCGATTTCAAGGACGAGCTGACGATGACTGCGCTCCTCGCGCTCGTGCAGGAGTCTGCTTGCCGCAGCGCTGACGAACTCGGCTTCGGCTATGACGATCTCCGCCCGCTCAACTTCGGGTTTCTGGTCGTCAATACCTATTGCCGCCTGAAACGGCCGATCCGCCTCGGGGAGAATATCACCATCGAGACATGGCCGCTGCCGCCCCGCCACGTCATATTCGAGCGTGATTACCGCGTGCTGTCGGGAGAGGAGGAGGTTGCCGCCGTCGCTTCCCGCTGGTGCCTCGTTGATATGGGCTCATTTGCGATGCTCACGCCCGATAAAATGGGGGAAGTGCACGAAAAATGCCCTTATCGGAATGAAAAGACGGTCGAAGTCCCGTCATGGAAGATCCCGAAGCTCACAGAGGACGCACGGGAAGTCTACACTATGCAGGTTCGGCAGAGCCACTGCGACCACTATATGCACGCCAACAATACGCAGTATCTCGACTTTTTCGGCGACTGCTTCACGATGGACGAGCTTGCCGCCCGCCGCATTTCCTCTTTCCAGATCTCCTACCAGAAACAGGCGAAGGAGGGGAAGGAGCTCCGCCTTTACCGAAAAGATTTTGACGGCTACACGGTCTGCGAGGCGAGAGCGGACGGGGAGCTTTTGACACAGTTCCGCGTGGATTTTTGCGGGGAAGAGGTATGAAAGTCGACAAACCCGCCGTTGCCAAATATGTCAGGTTCCGAAAAAAGCTCCTGATCGCGGTCAGCATTGTCGTGCTGCCTATCCTTATGGTCTGTCTCGTGTTCGCCTGTCTCGGCTATGCGGCATTCTGGATCATATCGCCCGCGGTCGCGATCGGCTACATCGTCTTCTATGCCTTCTATGCGATGAACGTCTCCATGGGGACGGTGATCGGGTTCGAGGCGACGGATCTTGTCGTGCATCTCACGACAAAGCGCAGAACCTATACCTATGACGTAAAACGCGGTTGCGTCGGCATCAGGACGACGAAGCGGAAGTTCATCGCGACATTTGAGACGCAGGACTCGCGGGACACATTCACGTTTTATCGTCGGACGCCTTTCACGAAATCGTACGAAGAGCAATTTACGCCCGATGAGATCGCCGTCTTTTATCCCGAGATCCTGAATATGATCTCCTGAATTTTGTGCGCCCGCCGACAATGTCGGCAGGCGCACAGCTTTTATCGCTACTCCCTTTTCATCGCGGAGGAGAGGGGAAAATTGAAATGAAAATTTGGTTTTTCTCGTTTTGCGAAGTACTATGTCAGACATATTATATCGCAAATCCCCTCAATTCGGGGCGAAAAGAAATCAAATGGCCCGAAAACTTGACGGAGCGCGGCGTCCGTGATATAATATCAAAGCAGTGCGGGCAGTCATTGGATGCGCCCGTGCGACACGTCCGAAGGAGTGAGCTTTGATGCAGAGAAATACATTATATGAGGAAAGCGCGATCTCGAACATCGAGGAAAAGGAGAGGAAGTTCTATAATTTTTTTCATATTCTCTCCATCATCTGCTTTGTGATCGCGGCGATTTTGGCGTTCTTTTCCGTCATGGTCATCCAGTCCTATCTGTACGGCGAGTATGAGACGGCGCAAAAGGTCGTAGGCATCGCTTCGCAGGTCTTTTTTATTCTGCTCATGATCGGCGCCGCGCTCATTTTTCTTTTTATCAAGAAAAAGTTCAATCGTAGCTACGATTATTCGTTCGTGGAGGATGAACTTCGCATCACGCAGGTCTTCAACGGCAAATCCAGAAAGTTTTTGACGACGGTCAGGGCGGATCAGATCCTCAAGATCGGTTGGTATGGAAAGCCCTCCTATGAAAATACGGTGCGCGGCCTGAAAAAGAAACCCGTCTGGCTCACCCCGAACAAGTCGCCCGCGGACGGTAAAGAATTTATTTATGTGTTTACGAGCGGAACGCTCGGCAATACGCTCTATATCCTCGAGTGCAGGCGGGAACTTCTGGAGTGCCTCGTGAGAGCGGCGGGCGTCACTAAGCTGGAGAGAGAATGATTTATTTCGATAACGCGGCCACGACGAGGCCTAATCCCGAGGCGCTTGAACGTGCCAAAGAATTTACAGAGGGATTGTTTTACAACCCTTCCGCCAAGTACGGCGGGGGGTTTTCCGTGCGGAAGCAAATCGAGACATTTCGCGGGGATCTCCTCCGATTCTCCCATGCGGAGGGGAGATATGATCTTATTTTCACCTCCTGCGGGACAGAGGCGGATAATCACGCGATCTTTTGCGGCGGGCGGCGCGGGAATGTCGTGACGACGCAGGGGGAACACGCCGCGGTCTTCTCCGCCTGTACGGAATTGAAAAACAGGGGCGTTGAGCCCCGTTTTGCGCCTGTTTTACGGGACGGGAGCGTGGATGTCGGCGCACTTTTGTCCATGGTCGACGAAAAGACGAGTCTCGTCTCCGTTGTTCACGTCAACAATGAGACGGGCGCCGTCAACGACATCGCGGCGATCGCCAAGGCCGTAAAGGCCAAAAATCCGCGTACGCTCTTCATGAGCGACGGCGTACAGGCGTTCGGGAAACTGGATTTTACGCTCCCGAAGGAGGTCGACCTCTATGCGGTGAGTGCGCATAAGATCGGCGGGCTCAAAGGGACGGGGGCGCTCTTTAAACGCAAGGGGGTCGCAATCGGCCCGTATCTCTTCGGCGGTGGACAGGAGGCGGGCCTCAGAAGCGGCACGGAAAACACCTTCGGGATCGCCGTTTTTGCCTATGCCGCCGAGAAAAAGTTCTCGAATCTCAGGGCAGATGCTGAAAAATTACTCGCTTTCCGTGAAAAACTTGCCCAAGGCCTCGATCCCGAGATTTTTTCAAGGCTTTCCCCCGAAAGCGGGTCGCCCTATATCCTCACCGTCTCGGCGGCAGGGATGCGCGGCGAAGTGCTTCAGCGGATGCTATGGGACAGAGGACTCTGCGTCGGGACGGGCAGCGCGTGCTCGTCCAAGAATCGATTCAGCCGCGTCATGACCGCCTGCGGTTATCCCGAAAAGGTGCTCGACGGAGTGCTCAGGATGAGCTTTTCCCCGAATACCGCCGAGGAAGAGATCGACAGCGCGGTCAGGATCTTAAACGAAACGGCAAGAGAATATCAAAGGAATACACAGTAATGGAAAAAGTCGTCATCATCCGCTATGCGGAGATTCATCTGAAGGGAAAGAACCGTAACTACTTTGAGCGCATATTTGCGATGAACCTCGAACGCGCGCTCAAGGGCATCCGCCATGAACTGCACCGCACGAGCGGCAGGTATCTTGTCGCCGACTTCGAGGAAGGGCAGACGGACGAGATCATGCGGCGCATCTCCCGCGTGTTCGGGGTACATTCCTACTCCACGGGGCTCTTGGTCGATGCCGATGAGGGCAGTATTTTTGCCGCCGCAAAGACGTTCGCGCCGACGAGCGGGACGTTTAAGGTCGAAACGCACCGGGGGGATAAGCACTATCCGCTCACTTCCATGGAGATCAATGCAAGGATCGGCGGCAGGCTCCTCGACGCCATTCCGACGCTCCGCGTAGACGTCCATGCGCCCGAACACACCGTCTATATCGATATCCGTGAAGGGCACAGGGCGCTCGTGTTCGGCTCTTTTGAAGACGGGCCACACGGGATGCCCGTGTCGACAGCGGGGAAGGGACTCCTCCTGATCTCGGGAGGGATCGATTCTCCCGTCGCGGGGTTTATGATGGCGAAGCGGGGGCTTACCGTCGAAATGCTGCATTTTCACAGCTATCCCTATACAAATGAAGCGGCGAAGGAGAAGGTCGTCGCCCTGTCGAAGATCTTGTCCGAGTATTCGCTCGTGACGCGCCTGACGACGGTGAAAGTCACTCACATTCAGGAGGAGATCCACAAAAAGTGCGCCGCCGAGCTCAACGTGACCCTATTAAGACGCTTTATGTTCCGCATTGCCGAGCGGATCGCCGCGCGGGTGGGGGCGAAATGCCTCGTGACGGGGGAGAGCCTCGGGCAGGTCGCGAGCCAGACGATGGAGGGGCTGACCTCGTCCAACGCCGTCGTCACGCTTCCCGTCCTTCGTCCGCTCATCGGATTCGATAAAGAGGACATCATCTCGATCGCTAAAAAGATCGGCACGTTCGAGACTTCCGTGCTTCCGTACGAGGACTGCTGTACCGTTTTTCTGCCCGATTATCCCGCGATCAGGCCGAAACTCTCCTTCATCGAAGAGGAGGAGAAGAAGCTCGACATTGAAGCGCTCGTCAGTGAGGCGCTGGAAAGCGCGGAGATCATTCGCTTTTAATCCCACCAGTTGTCGGGGAGCGCCGTCTCGCTCTCGATCCTGACGAGGGGGAGAAATACGGTTTCGCCCTCCGTTCCCCGATAGAGCGGCGTTACGCTGTAGCGGTAACTTTCTCCCGCGCGTACGGAATTGTCGCAAATGATTTTTTGATATTTCCCATGATAAATCGTGGCGATCTCGCCGCGATTTTCTCTTTTTATGAGATAATCATAGTATTCTGTCTGACATAGTACTATGCTAACGGTCCCATTTTTGACGGAAATTGTCGGTGTATCGATACGGGGAAGGGAGTAGCGGGTACTCGTCTCGAGCGGCGTATTTTTCTTGAAGAGCTCTTTTCTGTCCGTTGCGAGCGGGGCAAGGGGATCGGCGAGGAGCACCCGATGGTTCGTCTCGTACTCTTTCCGATCATAGGCAAGCTCTTCAACTCCGTCGCATTGGGGGATCGCGGCGGGCGTATGGTCTGCATAGATTTTTTTCAGGGTCTCCCGCGCGAGGTTTGCGGGGAGCCCGCCTCCCGTCACGGAAAAGGGGGAGTTGTCCCTGTTGCCCATCCATACGGCGACGGTGTCCTCGGACGTATAGGAGATCGTATAGGCGTCCGTGTTGCCCCCGAATCCCTCGGCGGTCCCCGTCTTGGCGTAGACGGGGAAGGGAAGAGAGCGGAGCGCGCGTGCCGTTCCCTCCGTTGCGGCCGTTTTCAGCATATCGCTCAGGAGGTAGCTCGTCTCCTCCGAAAAGACTCTTGTAGCATTCTCCGAGCGGCTGTAAACTGTCTTTCCCTTTTCATTTTCGATACGCTCGATCGTGCGTGACGGCGTGAACATTCCCCCGTTTGCAAAGGTCGTATAGGCATCTGCAAGCGCCGTGAGGGGGAGTCCTTCCCGCATTCCGCCGAGCGCGAGGGCGAGGGAGTAATCGCTCTCATCGACGTGCAAGCCCATTTTTTCGAGATATTTTGCCGCTTTTTCACATCCGATCGTGTTCAGGAGCTTGACGGCGGGGATGTTCACGCTGTGGGACAGGGCGTATCTGGCGCTCATGTATTCTCCGCTCGCGCCGCCTGCATCATCGGGGCAGTATCCTCCGAAATCCGTCTTTTCGTCGAGGATCGGCGTCGCGGGGCAGATGTAATCCTCCTCGATCGCGGGGCCGTAGACGAGAAGGGGTTTTAAGGTGGAAGCAGGCAGGCGCTTCGGCGTTCCGCAGGTCGAATAGAGCGCCTTCATGGCGTGGGCGGCGTTGTCCTCAACGGCGATGCACACATCGCAGTCGGCTTCTGTCTCACAGAGCGATCTTTGAAGCGCGCTGTCGAGGTAAGTATGGATCTTCAGCGAGCCCATCTCTTTCCAGTCGGGCAGGATCTCGGAGAGCTCCCCGAACACGGCCTCCAGATAACTGTCCGATCCCTTTCTTTGCGCGGGAAGGGCGGGAAGGGGTTCTTCCAAGGCAGTTTGATACGCATTTTCGTCCAGATAGCCCTGTCCGACCATCAAGGAGAGTACAAAATCCCGCCGCGATCTGCACGTTTCGGCATCTTTGAAGGGGGAATATCGATTGGGTGAGCGGACGAGCGCGGCGAGCGTTGCTGCTTCCGAAGGCGTGAGCTCCTCCGCCTCTTTTCCGAAGTAAAAGACGGATGCGTCTGCGATCCCGAATGCGTCGTGTCCGAAGTAAATGGAGTTGAGGTAGAGCTCGAGGATTTCCCTTTTGCTGTATTTTTTCTCGAGACGGCGGGTGAGTTTGATCTCCCGAAGTTTTCTGGCGATCGTCTTTTCGCTCGACAGATGTGTATTTTTTATGAGTTGCTGGGAGATGGTCGAGGCACCCTCCCGAAAGGAAAACGACTTGATATTTTTGAGGAACGCGGCGCAGATGCGTCTGTAATCCAGCCCGTTGTGCGTATAAAAGCGTTTATCCTCGACCGCAACGAAGGCGTTCGGCACATAGGAGGGGAGATCGTCGATCGAGACATTTCTGCGCTGCGCCGTCTCGATCTGCTCGCCGTCTGCGTCGAAGAGCCTCACGCAAGCCGTCGACAGCGTCAGTTTCTCCGCGTCGAGCCTCACGCCCGCCGTCACGCCGACGGCGTAAACACAAGCGGCGAGAAAGAGGACAAAGAGTATGCCCGCCGCAATCAAAATTCCCTGAAAGACCCGTTTCATCGATGACAGTATGCGTGATTTCAAAAAACTTTCTCGGAATCGAATCGCGATTGTTGAAAATTTCTTTTTTGTATGATATAATAGCTCTGTATGAAGACATTACAGGAAATCATCGACGAAAGTTCAAAGATCGTTTTTTTCGGCGGAGCGGGCGTCTCCACCGAGAGCGGGATCCCCGATTTTCGCTCCGAAGACGGGCTTTACCGACAAAAGTACACCGTCTCTCCCGAGACGATGCTCTCTCGCGGCTGGTTTTTCTCACACACGGAGGAATTTTTCACCTTTTACCGTGAGAAGATGCTTCCGCTCGAGGCGAAGCCGAATGCGGCGCATAAAAAGCTCGCCGAGCTCGAGGAGAAGGGGAAGCTGCTCGCCGTCGTTACGCAGAATATCGACGGATTGCACCAGAAGGCGGGGAGCAAAAACGTCTTCGAACTGCACGGCTCCATTCACAGAAATCACTGTCTCAGTTGCGGGAAATCCTATACGGCGGAGGAGATCGCCGCATCCGTCGGGGTCCCCAAATGTTCGTGCGGAGGGATCATCAAACCCGATGTCGTCCTGTACGGCGAACGGCTTGATGAAGATACGGTGAGCGGTGCAGTCCGTTCGATCGCATCGGCGGATACGCTCATCGTGGCGGGAACTTCGCTTACCGTCTATCCCGCGGCGAGCTATGTCGGGTTCTTCAGGGGGAAACATCTCGTCCTCATCAACCGCAGCACGACGCTGCTCGACAGGAAATGCGAGCTTGTTCTCCACGGAAAGGTCGGGGAGATCTTATCGGAGATCAAAGTATGAAATATCACATCGTTACTTACGGCTGCCAGATGAATCTGCACGAGTCCGAGAAGATCGCGGGGATCCTGCACGGGAAGGGTTATACCGAGGAATCGGACATCGACAGTGCCGACATCATCGTTTTCAATACCTGTTGCATCCGTGAAAATGCCGAAAACCATGCGTTCGGCAATATCGGAGCCCTCAAACAGCGCAAACGCCAAAATAAGGACCTCATCATTGCCGTCGGCGGATGTATGGCGCAGGAGGCGGGAAAGGCGGCGCTCATCAAGGAAAAATTTCCCTTCGTGGATATCCTCTTCGGGACCCATAATTTAGATGAACTCGGCGATCTCATCGATAAAAAGAGAGCGCAGCGGAAGCGGGTCTTCTCCCTGAAGGAGGAGCGCGGCGAGACGGAAGACGGGATCGTCCCCGTCCGTACGGGGTTCCCCGGGGCGTGGGTGAACATCATGTACGGCTGCAATAACTTCTGTTCGTATTGCATCGTTCCCTATGTCAGAGGCAGGGAGCGTAGCCGCCGCGCCGAAGATATCGTCCGAGAGGTCGGATCCCTCGCCGCGGAGGGATATAAAGAGATCACGCTCCTCGGACAGAACGTCAATTCTTACCGCGGAGAGGACGGGACGACCTTCCCCGAGCTTCTCGACCGCTGTGCCCGCGTCGAGGGAGATTTCCGTCTCCGCTTTATGACCTCGCACCCCAAGGATTTCACGGGAGAGCTCGTCGAGGTCATCAAGAGACACAAAAAGATATGCAACCAGATCCATCTGCCCGTGCAATCGGGCTCGGATCGCATTCTGTCTCTCATGAACAGGCGCTATACACGGGAGAAATATCTCTCCGAGATCAGGCTTTTACGGGAAGAGATCCCCGATTGCGCCGTCACGACGGACATCATCGTCGGCTTCCCGACCGAGACGGAGGAGGAGTTCTGCGAGACGCTCTCCCTTGTGAAAGAGGCGGGATTCTCCTCGGCATTCATGTTTATCTATTCCCCCCGCACGGGCACCAGAGCGGCGGCGATGGAGGGACAGATCCCAGAAGAGGTCGCAAAGGACAGGCTCGCCCGCCTCATCGAAGCCGTCAACGAACAGACGCGTGCGATCAGTGCATCCTATGTCGGAAAGACGGCAGAGATCCTCTGCGAAGGGTTCGACGAAAAGAAAAATCTTTACCTCGGACGGGATGAATACGGCAGGATGGGCTATTTTGAGAGCAAGACAAACCGCATCGGCGAATATGTGATGCTGAAGATCGACCGTGCGAACGGGATCTCTCTCTACGGGACTGCCGTTGACGCATGAGCAAGGCATAAACGGAGGATAAAATGGGACTTTCACCCATGATGGAACATTGGCAGAATGTCAAGAAACAATACCCTGACTGCATCGTCTTTTACCGTCTCGGAGATTTCTATGAGATGTTTTTCGAGGATGCGGAGACGGCGAGCAAGATCCTCGATCTCACCCTGACGGGGCGGGATTGCGGGCTCGAAGACCGTGCCCCGATGTGCGGCGTTCCCTATCATGCCGCGGACGCCTACATCCAGAAACTTGTCGAGGCGGGGAAGAAGGTCGCGATCTGCGAACAGCTCTCCGATCCCAAGGCGGGGAAGGGGATGGTGGACAGGGACGTCATCCGCGTCGTCACGGCGGGCACGGTCACCGAAGAGCGCCTGCTCGACGAGAAGAAGAATAACTTCATCGCCTGTGTCTATAAAAAGGCGGAAGTCCTCGCCCTTGCATGGGCGGATATCACGACGGGCGAGCTCAACTGTTCGGAGGAGAAGAGCGTGGATGCGGTCATCTCCGCGCTTTTGAACCTGTCCGTCGCCGAAGTCGTCTGCAACGATGAATTTCTGTTTGCCGTAAAGGACAGAAACGAGGTCGAACGGGGGACGTTGCCGCAGTTCTCCTGTTATCTGCCGTATGCCTTTCAGAGGCTGAGCGCGGAGAAAGCGCTCAAAGAACAGCTGTCCGTCTCCTCGATGGAGGCGCTCGGCCTTTCCGAGCATCCTGCAGCCGTCATCGCGGCGGGTGCACTGTGTGCATATCTCACCGAGACGCAAAAACGCGCGCTCAAAAATATGAATTCTATCCGTTTCTCGGACAATTCCAAGCGGATGGAGCTGGATCCCGCGGCGGTCAGGAATCTCGAGATCCTGAGAAATAACGGCGACGGGAGAAAATTCGGGTCGCTTTTATGGATGCTCGACAGGACAAAGACGGGGATGGGGGCGAGAAAGCTCGCTTCGCTCCTTTTGAACCCGCTGAAGGATATCGAGCGTATCAACGCTCGGCTCGACGGTGTGGATGAGCTGTTCCGCGCGGGCGTCATCCGCATGGGGCTTTCGGATATGCTTGGCGGGATGAGGGATATCGAACGGCTCACGGGGCGGATCTCCAACGGAAATCTGCAACCGCGGGACTGTGTGGCGCTGTCCGCATCTCTGGCGATCGTGCCGAATATCCGTTTCCAGCTGACGGGATTCAATTCCGCGCTCTTGAAGTCGATCGCGTCACGCATGATCGACACAAAGGACATCTGCGACCTGCTCGATCGGGCGATCGATCCCTCTGCGACGACACTGAAAGAGGGCAGTTACATCCGTACGGGGTATAATCGGCAGCTCGATGAGCTTCGGAACGTCAAGTCGCACGGAAAGGCCCTTTTGGCAGAGCTTGAGGCGCGGGAGCGTGAACGGACGGGGATCAAGACCTTAAAAATCGGCTATAACCGTGTGTTCGGGTACTATATCGAGGTGAGTAATTCCTTCCGTGAGCGCGTTCCCTATTCCTATATCAGAAAACAGACGATTTCGACGGGAGAGCGATACACCTCGGACGAGCTCAAGACGCTCGAGGCGAAGATCCTCGGGAGCGATGAACAGGCCCTTCGCCTCGAGGAACACCTATACGGCGAACTTCTCGAGATCCTCGACAGGAACATCGCCCTCTTGCAGAAGATCGCGGGGGCGATCGCTGAGCTCGATTGTCTCGTCTCCTTTGCGACCGTTGCCAAAGAAAATAAATATGTCAGACCGCAGATGACGGAGGAGGACGCCCTCGAGATCGAAGAGGGAAGGCATCCCGTCGTGGAGGCGCTCTCCCGTGAGCGCTTTGTCCCCAACGATTGCAGGATGGACGGCGGGGAGAACCGTACGATGATCCTCACGGGGCCCAATATGGCGGGTAAGAGTACCTATCTGAGGCAGAACGCGCTCATCGTCTATATGGCACACATCGGGTGTTTCGTGCCAGCCAAGCGCGCCGTGATCCCGCTGACGGACAGGATCTTTACGAGGATCGGGGCGAGCGATAATCTCATCCTCGACAGAAGTACGTTTATGGTCGAAATGACGGAGGTCGCAAACATTCTCCGCAATGCCACCAAGCGGAGCCTTCTCATTCTCGATGAGGTCGGACGGGGGACGAGCACGTACGACGGACTCTCGATCGCATGGGCGGTCATCGAGTATCTCACGGAGAATGTACGTGCAAAGACGCTCTTTGCGACACATTATCAGGAACTCACAGAGCTCGAGGGCAAGCTCGACGGCGTCAAAAATTATAAGATCAACGTACGCGAGATCGGGGGGAGTATCGTATTTCTCCGTAAGATCGTGCGCGGCGGGGCTTCCCGTTCCTTCGGTGTGGAAGTTGCGGCGCTCGCGGGCGTTCCTGAAGCGGTGACGACCCGTGCCAAGGGGATCCTCCGCTCTCTTGAACGGAAGGAAAAGAACAGAGCCAAGGAAGAGATCCCTGAGGAGGAGCCCGAGGAAGAGACGGGTATCGATCTTTACGGCGAGCTGAAGGGGATCGATGTCAATCTTCTGACGCCGATGCAGGCGCTCGCACTCATTTCCGAGTGGAAGGAGAAACTGAAATGAGCATCAACATTCTCACGCCCGACGTCTATAACCGTATTGCGGCGGGGGAGGTCGTCGACAGACCTTACTCCGTCGTCAAGGAGCTCGTGGAGAACTCCATCGATGCGGGAGCGACACAGATTTCCGTCGAGATCGTCTCGGGCGGGAAGAGCTTGATCCGCGTCACGGACAACGGCTGCGGCATTCCCGAAAACGAGCTGAAAAAGGCATATATGCCCCATGCGACGAGCAAACTTTCTTCCGCAGATGACCTTTTTATCGTTTCCACGCTCGGATTCCGCGGGGAAGCGATCGCCTCGATCGCAGCCGTCTCCCGTATGAAGATCGTATCCGATGCGGGCGGTGGGGCATTTTCTCTCTCGTGTGAGGGCGGAAAACTCGGGGAGGTCGAGTCCGCTGCGGGGGCAAAGGGCACGGAGATCACCGTGGAAGACCTCTTCTTCAACACGCCCGCACGGCTCAAATTTATGAAATCGGACAGTCAGGAGGAGGGGGACGTCACCAACATGATGGCACGGTTCATCCTGTCCCGCCCCGCAATCTCCTTTGTCTATACCGTCAACGGAAAGGATAAATTCCGCTCCTTCGGAGAGGGGCTCGCGTCGGCGGTCGCCGTCGTCTACGGGACCTCCGTCCTCAACGAATGCCATGAGATCGACGCCGAAAAGCACGGGCTTCGCCTCTACGGCTTTATCGGGAACAGAAATTACAGCAAGCCGAACAGGAGCTATCAAAGCCTGTTTGTCAATGGGCGGTATGTCGTCAACCAGACGGTCGGCGCGGCGATTGCCAATGCCTACGCCGCCTATCTCATGAAGCGGCAATATCCGTTTTACGTCCTCTTTCTGGACGTCCCGCAGGAGATCGTCGACGTCAACGTGCATCCAAATAAGGCGGATGTACGGTTTCAGGATAACCAAATTATTTACGGATGTGTCTATTCCGTCATTTCCGCGGTGCTCGACGGCAATTCCCGTGCGCTCGAATATCTCGTCAAAGAGCAAAAAAGCGACGGGACGCCCGCCGCAGTTTCCGCTCCTTCTCCCGATCCTGCCTCGGGGAGTTTACCCGATTCTGCACAGGCGATGACCCTTGAGGAGGCAAAGGAGGAGCTCCGTTTCGATATTTCAAGGCGGGACCGTGCATCCGAGCCCGTTCTTTTGATGAGTGAACCGGGGAAATACGAGGTCGCGGCGCCCTCGCCCACCGTACGCATGAATACGCGGGAGGATTTTTTTGAGGAGAACAGGAGAATGCTCCGCGAACAGGCCAAGCCGACGCAGGAACGGGTGGAAGTCGCCGCCCTCGAGTATAAGGGGGAGCTCTTCCATACCTATCTGTTCTATGAAGCGGGGGATGTCGCCTACATCGTCGACCAGCACGCCGCCCACGAACGGCTGAATTACGATCGGCTCCAGAAAAAGCTGTCGGAACGGTCTGTCGTCTCCCAGCCGATGCTCGTGCCTTACCTCATCGATCTGAACGGCGCCGAACACGCGTTTCTCGTCAAAAATTTCGATATTTTACGGGAAATCGGCTTTGAGATCGAGGATTTCGGCGGCAGTTCCGTGAAGGTCTCGGCGGTTCCGTCCGATCTTCTCGGGATGGACCTCAATGCCTTCTTCGGGGAGGTGCTCTCCTCGATGGAATCCCTCCGCGCGATCCGTCTCAATGACCTTTTGAAGGATAAACTCGCATCTGCGGCCTGCAAAGCGGCGGTAAAAGGGGGAGAAACGCTCACCGACGGAGAGGTGCGCTCCCTTCTCAAACGGATGGACGGGGATATGGAGCTGATCTCGATCGGATACGGCAGCTTCGTCT
>CANQLW010000007.1 GCA_947624805.1 uncultured Clostridia bacterium
CTCAAATAATGTGCCTTAGGCGGAATTCACTTCCGCCGTGGGCGACTCAATTTGCCGAACCCCTTCGGCTTAATGTCGGGGAGAGCGGCCGCGACGATGACTCAATATCCCAGAGGGTGACATTCCTCGCTCGCATTTGTTTTGGAGCACGCGCCCACAAGGCGCGGACGAAAAAACAAATCGAGCGAAATTTTTTATCTCGTCGTATAAACCTTATCGATGAGTCCGTATGCCAGCGCTTCGTCGGCGGAGAGGTAGTTGTCTCTGTCGGTATCGCGCGCGACGACGTCGTAAGGCTTGCCCGTGTTCTCGGACAGGATCCGCGTCATCTTATCCTTGATACGGATGATATGGTCCGCCTGTATCTTGATGTCGCTCGCCTGTCCCTGTGCACCGCCGAGGGGCTGGTGGATCATGATCTCACTGTTCTTGAGCGCATAGCGCTTACCCTTCGTCCCCGACGAGAGCAGGAAGGCGCCCATGGAAGCGGCAAGCCCGATGCAGATCGTGGAGACGTCGCACTTGATATAGTTCATCGTATCGTAGATCGCCATGCCCGCCGTGACCGACCCGCCGGGGCTGTTGATGTAGAGGCTGATATCCTTGGAGGGATCTCTCCCTTCCAGATAGATGAGCTGTGCGACTACAGTGTTTGCGAGCGTGTCGTCGATCTCCCCCGAGAGGAAGATGATCCTGTCCTCCAAAAGACGGGAATAGAGGTCATAGCTGCGCTCGCCGTTGGATGTACGTTCCACAACATAGGGGATCAATACGTTTTTCGTCATGTTTTTCACCTCTTTTTATGATTCTGTATGGGGCTCTTCCGTGTAAAGGACCATTTCATTGTTTTCCATGAGGAAATCGAACAGCTTCGTGATACGGATGTCGTTCTCGATGTACTCGCGCTGGCGGGGATCGAGGCTCTTTTCATACTCCGCAGGCTCCTTGCCGACGGCGGCCGCCTGTTCGGCGATCTTTGCCGCGATCTCTTCCTCCGTCGCCGTGATGTGCTCGAGCTCGAGAATCTTTTCGATCACGAGCTGGTGCAGAACGAGCGTCCTTGCCTCTTCTTCGAAGTTCTTCTTATATTCCTCGCGCGTGGTGCCGATATAGGCATAATAATCCTCTGCGCGGATGCCCTGATACATGAGATTCTGCTCGACCCTGCGTACGGAGAATTCCTCCTGCTGCTCGATGAGCGCGTCGGGAATCTCCGCCGTAGCCGTCTTGGCGATCTCGGTGAGAATGGCGTTCTCCGTCTCGTTGCGGGAGCGCAACGCGGCGTTCTTTTCGAGACGCTCGCGCACCTTTGCCTTATAGGCATCGAGGGTGTCCGCGCCGAATTTCTTGGCGAACTCGTCGTCGAGCGCGGGCAGCTCTTTCCCCGTGATCTTATGGAGCGTCACGGTGAACACGGCGGCCTTGCCCTTGAGCTCCTCCGCCTGATAATCCTCGGGGAAGGTGACGTCGATATCCTTCACGTCGCCGATCGCCATGCCGGCGACCCCCTCTTCGAACCCTGCGATGAAGGTATGGGAGCCGAGGGTGAGGTCTTGTCCCTGCGCAGTGCCGCCTTCGAAGGCGACGCCGTCGATCTTCCCTTCGAAGTCGATATTGACGGTGTCTCCCGTTTCTGCGGGACGGTCGGTGATCTCGACGCTCTTTGCGACGCGCTTTCTCGTCGCCTCGATGTCGGCGTCGACGTCGGCGTCCGTAACAGTATATTCATACCGATTGATTTTTATACCCTTGTAAGCGCCGATCGTGACGTCGGGTTTTACGGGAATGGTGGCGATGAGGACGACGTTCTTCTCCGAGAAATTCTCGCCGAGGGAGAGCTCGGGCTCGCCGACTGCGGTGAAGTTGTCCTTTTCCTTGTCGAGGATCTCGCCGTAGTGCTCCCCATAGAGGATATTCAGAGCCTCTTCATAGAAAAGTGCCCTACCGTAGTACATCTCGAGCACAGCCTTGGGCGCCTTGCCCTTGCGGAAGCCGTTGACCGTGTAGCGTTTTCTGTTCTGGAGATATGCCTTTTGGAGAGCGGCGTTCCACTCTTCGGACGTGAAGGTGATCTCCACTTTGACCGTGCTCTTTTCTGCGGGTGTCACTGTGTAATTCATGATTTTTACTCCTGATAAAGATTGAGATGTTTTGCCACATCACATTTTAGCATATCCGACGACAAAAGGGAAGCGATTTTATTTACAAATTTGCTTTTTTGGGGTATAATGGGAGAACTCTCATCCCGACCGTCCCGAGATGACATCCGCCCCGTTCTTTTGGAGGGGGGCATTGCTTGTCCTTGCCTGCCCCCACTTGTGGGGGCGGATGGCGCGGCATAGCCGCGTCAGGTGGGTGTCGTTCCAATTCACGGCGCGTGGCAGGGTTGCCCCCCACCCTACCCTCCCCCCGCAAGCGGGTGGAGGCGCCATTTTACCCCCGCCTTGGGGAGGGGGTTGTCTTGGCGCCCCCTTGAGGGGGATCCTTCGATCGCTACGCTCCTCAGGATGACGCCAATAGAACGCGTGACTGAGGGGGTGTCGTTCTAATTTACGTGCCTTAGGCGGAATTCACTTCCGCCGTGGGCGACTCAATTTGGTACCCTACGGGAACCACAATGTCGGGGAGAGCGACCGCGACGATGACTCCATATCCCAGAGGGTGACATTCCTCGCTCGCATTTGTTTTTGAGCACGCGCCCACAAGGCGCGGACGAAAAAACAAATCGAGCGACACTAACTTCGAGGTTTTACTATGCCGCAGGATGCTTTTACCTTGCGCCTTGTCGCAAAGGAACTCAACAATGCGCTCGCGGGCGCAAAGATCAACCGCATCAACCAGCCCGATAAAGAGGAGCTGTCCCTTATTATATACACGGGAACGCGCACCGTCAAACTCATTCTGAGCGCAAATGCGGCGGCGTGCGGGGCATATTTTTGTGACGAGGAGCGTGAAAACCCCATCAACGCCCCGAGTTTCTGTATGCTCCTGCGCAAACACCTGCAGGGAGCGCAAATTCTCGGCGTGGACACCCCGGGCTTCGAACGCATCCTCCGCTTCCGCCTGCTCTGCCGTACCGAGTTCACGGAGTGCGAGCGCGTCCTCGTCCATGAGGTCATGGGGAAATACTCCAACCTCATCCTGCTCGAGAACGGGATCATCACGGGGGCGCTGAAGACGACATCGCTCGACGAAAACACCCGCCGCGTGATCATCGCAGGCGCAAAATACCTGCCCCCCGCGCCGCAGGACAAGGCAGACCCCTCCGACATTGCCGCCCTCTCCGCACGCCTTTCCCATTGTGAGGGAGACGCGGCGCGCTTTATCTTCCTCAACGTCCGCGGGCTCGCCCCCTCGACGGCGGAGGACATCGTCAGAAGCTACCGCGGCGGCGATCTTGCAACGCATATCCATGATTATATCTTCTCGGACGAGATCTCTCCCCGCGTCGTGGAACGGGACGGTGTCGCCGTTGACTTCACCGCACGGGGGAGCGACGGGATCCCGTATGACACGCTCTCCGAGGCGCAATCGGCTTTTTATACCCAAAAACGCGCGGGGAAGCAGTTCGAACAGCGCAAACGCAGACTGCTCTCCCTGCCGTCGGCGGCGAAAAAGAAGCTCGAGAAGCAGCTCGCCCAGAACCTCGAAAAACAGCTCGAATGCCGCGACGCCGAGGAAAACAGGATCCGCGGCGAACTCATCACGGCAAATATCTACGCCCTCACGCGGGGGATGCGCTCCTTTGAAACGGAGAACTGGTTCTCTGAGACGGGCGGAAGGGTGACGATCCCCCTCGATCCCCGCCTCACGCCCGCCGAAAACGCACAGGCGTATTTCAAAAAATACAGAAAACAGAAGCGCACGGTCGAGGCGCTCCTGCCGCGGGAGAAGGAGCTCCGCGAGGAGATCGCATATCTCGGGAGCCTCATCGCGCTCGCCGAAAGCGCAAAGGAGACGGAGGATCTGCTCAGTCTCGAAGAGGAGATGCTCGCCTGCGGGCTCATGGAGGCTCCGAAGCAGAAGACTAAGAAAAAACAGCCCGATATTCCCTTCCGCACATATGAGATCGGGGGCATACGGATCTATGCGGGGCGGAACAATCTGCAGAACGACCGTCTTTTGCGGCAAAGTGCGCCGAATGACATATGGCTGCACGCGCAGAGGTATCATTCCTGCCACGTCGTGATCAGGTCTGGCGGGAAAGAGGTACCCGAGGACGTCCTCGCCTTCGCGGCGGGCGTCTGCGCCCTGTACTCGGACGCACACGGAGAGAAGATCCCCGTCGACTGCTGCGCCGTGAAATTCGTCAAGAAGCCGCCCAAGGCAAAGGCAGGGTTTGTCGTCTACTCGAACTTCCGCACCCTCCTCGGCGACCCCGCCCTCCCCCTTGCCTGCCCCCTTTCCAAGGGGGCGGGCGGCGCGGCGTAGCCGCGTCAGGTGGGGGTTCATTCCAATTAACGGCGCGTGGCAGGGTTGCCCTGCCTAAGCGCACTCAATTTGGCACCCTACGGGAGCCATAATGTCGGGGAGAGCGACCCCTCTCCTCTGCGTCATCCTGAGCCGCCGCCGTAGGCGGCGTGTCGAAGGATCCCGAAGAACGGAGTCCGAATTTCAATCTTCGGGATTCTTCGGGCTTCGCCCTCAGAATGACGCGGTAAAAAAGGGCGAGCGCGCGGGCGCCGCCCCACCCCCGCCCTCCCCCTTTCAAAGGGGGAGGGTAGGGGAGGGGGTTCGTTCCCAATCAACGGCGCGTGGCAGGGTTGCCCTGCCGCCAAAATGGGGCTCCCCAAAAAAGACGTAGTATTTTTTGGGGAAAAGGAGCGACCTGCGTTTAAGGCGTAGGTTTTGCACAAGTGCAAAACCTCGCAAACTGCGCAGTGTCGCGACGCGGTACCCCACGGGAACCACAATGTCGGGGAGAGCGACGTCGAGCCGCAACTCCATATCCCAGAGGGCGACATTCCTCGAACGATTTATTTGTGTAGCCCCGCGAGATCCCCCCCACCACCGCCTTCGGCGGAGCCTCCCCCCGTAGGGGGTAGGCCTTACGCGAGGGGCGCGTCTACGGCGCACATTCGCGGGACGGAGCAAAGAAATCGTTCGAAACTAAATCAAAAAAACCGACATAAGCCTGTCGGTTTTTTGCTGTTCCGTAGGAGTGAAATTGTTACTTCTTGCAGCACGACCTGCCCTGCGGGTACAGGGGCAGCTCGAAGAAGCCCGAGCAGACCTCCTGCGAGTACTCCTGCGCGGGCGGGATCGCGCAATAGCCGTAGCTCGGAATGAGCAGTTCCACCTGCATCGCCACTTTCAGGATGACGGTCACGCACGCGCTGATCGTAAACGACCCCGTCTGGGCGTCGAACGTCCCCTCGGGCGAGACGCAGGATGCGACGCTTGTCACCGTGAAGGGCATCACCGATGCAGGCGGTACATACATGAGCACATCCTCGTTGAGGGTGATGGAGCTCGCCGCCGTGCCCTCGACGCCGTTTGCATCGACATAGACGACCTCGATGGGGACGGTCACCGTCGCCTGAACGCGTGCAAGGCACCCCTCGCTCTGGCGCTCCACCGAAAGATTGGAAATGATTCCCCCGCTCGTCACCGACCGTGCGCTGACGAATGTAAGAGGATATGTAGGATTTGCGGGCGTGGGATCTGTGAGGAGAATATTGTAGTTTTCAAGACGGGTCTGAAGGATCCCCGCGTCGAAAATCTTCTCCGCCTGAATACACACCTTTTCGTTCAGACCGCTGAGCGGGTTTCCCGTAATCGTCCCGGGGCAGTGGTCGGATGAAAAATTCGAAAAAAATGACATTTGTTTCCTCCGTAAACCGAATTCGGTCTATTGCATTGTATGCGCCGCTCCTGCGTTGTGTTCATGCGGAAGCGTCGGAGGCCTTACAGAAATACCCACTGCCCGGGATAGAGGGCGAGCGTGCCGTTCCGCGCGGCGAAGTTCTCACGGGAGCCGCAGAGCAGCGTCCTGCTCTCCCCGCCCTGCACGCGGTACAGATCCCCTCCCGCGGGCGGAAGGCGGAGGATCTCGCCCTCCTCGGGCTCGGCGGAAAGATTGTTGCTGCGGCAGAGAAGGGGCAGGGGGACACGGAAGCACGCCGCGATGTCCGTGAGCGTCTGGCCATGCTTCACGCGGTACAATTCAGGTCTTGACAGAATGAGTTTCATGCGTCATTGTATGCACCAAAACATAAAAGCGTGCAAACAACAATAAAATACAGCATGAACTTATATCGTACCGCCGCCGTCGTGACGATTTTCTCCGCGCTCGAGCACGGGCTCGGGTTCCTCTACCGTATCATCCTCTCCCGCACGCTCGGTCCCGAGGGGCTGGGGATCTACCAGATCTCCCTGACGGTGTTTGCCGTCTTTCTGACGGCGTGTTCCTCGGGGCTTCCCATCACCCTGTCCCGTATGATCTCAAAGCACCGCGCCCATAAGTACAAGCGGGGGGAACACGCCGCGACGACCGCCGCCGTACTCCTCACCCTTCTGTTCAGTCTGCCCGTCACCCTGCTGCTCTTTCTCATCCGTCCGCAGTTCACGTCCGTCTTTTCGGACCCGCGCTGTGCAGATCTCTTCTATATCCTCATCTTCTCGCTCTCGTTTACTTCCGTCTATGCGGTCATCCGCGGCAGTTTTTGGGGGAATAAGCGATTCTTTGCGTACTCGCTCATCGAACTCATCGAGGAGATCGTGATGATCCTCGTCGGCGTGCTCCTGCTCATCGTCTTCCGCACGGGCGCGGCGGACGTGAACAAGGCCGCGATCGCCGTCGTCGTCTCCTATCTTTGCTCCTTCGCGATCGCATCCGTCTATTATTTCATACGGGGCGGAAGGATCACATCTCCGCGCGGAGAAATGCTCCCCCTGCTCAGGGCGTCCCTTCCCGTCACGGCGATGCGGACGACTTCCTCGCTCATGTCCTCTTTCATCTCCGTCCTCTTCCCCATGCGGCTGATGGCGGCGGGCGCTTCCTCCGCTCATGCGATGGCGCAGTACGGCGTCGTGTACGGCATGGTGATGCCCGTGCTCATGATCCCCTCTTCCCTCATCGGCTCGATCGCCCTCGTGCTCGTGCCCGAGCTCTCCGAATGCTTCTATAAGGGAGAAAAGGAGGAAGTCTCACGGCTCGTCGAGAAGGCGCTCAACGCGACACTGCTCATCGCGGGGATGCTCGTGCCCTTCTTCATCGCCTGCGGGGAAGGGGTGGGCGTACTGCTCTATTCCAACGCCGAGAGCGGGAGGATGATCGTAAAGAGCGCCCTCATCCTCATCCCCATGAGCGTCACGATGATCTCGACCAGCCTGCTCAACTCCCTCGGCTGTGAAAAACAGACGCTGCTCTTCTTCGTGCTCGGCTCGGGCGTGATGCTCCTCTGTGTCTGGTTCTTGCCGAAATATCTCGGGAGCGGGGCGCTGCTCGTCGGAATGGCGGGAGATTATCTCCTCTGCGCCGTCTGCTCGCTGTATTTATTGCAGAAGAAGACGGGCAGGCTGCGCTCGGGGAGCTATACGGCAAAGCTCGCGCTCGTCCTGTTGCCCGTGGGCATCGCGGGGGGCGCACTGAAGGGCCTTTTGATGCGGTATCTGAGCTATCTGCCCGCCCTGACACTCACGGTCATCGCTCTGCTCGTGCTCGAAGTCGCCGTGCTGAGCCTCTTCCGCCTCTTTGACTTCCGCTCGTTCGTGCTGAAATTTCTCCCCAAGCGCCCTTTCCGCTCCCGCGGCGCAAAGCGCCTGCATTCATCCTGAGCCGCGTGCCCGCCGATATAGTCGGCGGGCACGCGGCTCAGGATGATACCATTATCATGCGCGCCTGAGGGGTTTAACCCCTTCGGCGCGCTTCGTTCTTATGCTACTATTCTACACCAAAGAACAACGCCAATACAAACAAAATGGCGTACTTCTTGGAATAAAATATTGTCGAAAAAGGAGTTCTTTATGGGAAATTTGTCGAAGTTCACGGAACGGCTGAAAGAGGTCATGGAAGAGCGAGATCTTCGCTCTGAAAAACTTGCACGGGAGGCGGGGATCGCAGGCTCGTCGATCCGCTCATGGCTGCGCGGGGCGTCCGTCCCGTCCTTTCGGAGCGCGGTCAAACTTGCAGATTATCTGAACTGTTCCCTCGATTATCTCGTGGGAAATTCCGATGCAGACATATCGGTGACGCCGCGGGAACTTCCGCCCTTTTATCCCCGTCTCAGGCAGATCATGGAAGAGGTCGGCGTCACGCGCTTCCGCATTACGGCGGAGACACCGATCAAGGACGCTTTCTTTACGAACTGGTCGCATGGTGAGGAGCCCCTCCTCGTCACGCTGTGCACCCTTGCCTCATACCTCAATGTCTCGCTCGACTATCTGATCGGAAGGACGGACTACTGACCTTTACAAAACCCCTGCCCCGCGCGCGTTCTTATTGCTCTAAACGCGGCACGGGGAGCGTCAGCGACGAAGTAGGCGCAGCCGAAGAATCCCCTCAAACGAGGTCCGCAAAACAGCTCCCCCCTCTCCCGCGTCATTCTGAGGCGAAGCCGAAGAATCCCGAAGAACGAAGTCCGCAAAAAAAGCTTCCCCTTGGGGGTGGAGCAATGCATTCTGCGAAAGGTCCAGTGAACCTTTCGCGCGTTGCGACATGAGCGAGCGCATTATCCCGCGCGAGCGGTGACCGAGGGCGGGGCTCTACCCGCCCGAGACAGCTGTCACGAGTTTACGAATGACTGAGGAGGGGAATGGTGGGACATAATCCCCGCCTCAGTCTCACTTCGTTCGACAGCTCCTCCCCAAGGAGGAGCTCTCAATCCTTACTCTGCCCCCTTGAAAAGGAGGCAACCACACGCGAGAGGGCGGCGTATTCCAAAATCAAGACGAACGTATTTACTCCCCGGCGGGCGCGGGTTCTTCCGCGGCAGAGTCCTCGGAGGGGGTGGAGTCTTCCGCGGTAGCAGAAGGCTCGGCGGCATCTGCGGGACCCTCAGCGGGGGCGGGCTGCTTGTTGCGTCTGAAGAGCCCGATGCCCTTTTTGATAAGATCGAAGAGGAAGGGATCGCGCAGGATGAGAAGCATGACAAAATAGATCGCGGCGCCCGAGGCGATGAGCACGATCAGGCTCCACAGCGCTGTCGGCATACAGTATTTGAGTCCGAAGAGTGCGCCGCCCATGACGATCCCCGCCACCCAATACCGCCATGAGCAGGTAAACACCGGTCGGATCGGGAACTGCTTCGTCTTCCAGATGTAGATAAATCCCGTCAGCGTGACAAAAAACTCCGCAATAGCCGAGGCGATACACGCACCCACGGACGCCCAGAGCGGAATAAAGATAAGATTGAACACGAAATTGATGACCGCCCCGACGATGACCGTCAGCGTCAGGATATTTTCTTTCCCGATGGGGACAAAATACTGCATCCCATTGACATTCGATAATCCGATAAAGATGGAAAGCAAACTGAGAATGGGGAGCAATATCGCACACTTATCATATCCCGCACCGTAGTAGACGGGCGTAAAGACATCGGCAATGGAGAGAAGGCCGAACATGATGGGGATCGCCATCATCCACACATAGCGGTAGGAATTGTAGATATAATATCGTACCCGCTCCATGTCGCCCGATTTGTAAGTGCTCGCAATGCGCGGAATCATGACGATCCCGAGCGCCGTGATAACGGTGAGAGCGAGTTTTATCACCTTCTCCGCCTGTTCATAGTACCCGTTCTCATTGTAACCGTCCGAGAACCATCCGATCATCGACTTATCGAGCACCGTGTAGATCTGCACGGCGATGGTGGGCACAAACAGGAAGAAGATGGATCTTATGTCACGGAAGGGATTGAGGCCTCCGACCTTGACGAGATATTTCGGCATATACAGCCACAACGAGAGGCTTCCAAGCGCTCCCGATGCGGTGATAAATATCACATAGAGAATGAGATCGTCCGCTTCCCTCACAAAGATGAATGTCGCGATAATACACGCCAAACGGAAGAGAATGTTCCGCAGAACGGTCTTGCCGAACTCCTCCATCCCCTGAAAGAACCATGAGATGTCAAAGGCAACATTCAGAATATTCAATGAAAGAAGAAGGGTGATGATGAGGTTCTCGCGAGCAAAAAGGAAGGTATAACCGATATAGAAGCCGAGGGTCACGACGGAAGTCATGGCTCTGAGGAGAAAGATCTCCCAGAAGGCGCGGCTCCGTGCCTCTTTCTCTTCCTGTACATAGCTTATGGCGCGCTGGCCGAAGGTCGTTGTGCCAAGGATGGCAAAGATAATGAAGTAACTCGCCATGGAATCCGCGTAACTGTACAGCCCTACCCCATCCGGGCCTAAAACACGCGATATATAGGGCGTCAGCGCAAGCGGTGACACCAACATGACGATTTGGTAGATGAGATTATAGATGAAGTTTTTCTTGATGCTCTTTGCCATTGATGCTTGCCGCTCTATGCTTACAGTATTTTAAGCGCTTCCCATGCGCTCAGGATGACATCGTCCATGTCGAAATATTTATACTGCCCGAGGCGGCCGCCGAAGAAGACGTTCTTCTCCCCGTCGGCAAGTGCACGGTACCGTCCGTAGAGGGCGGTATTTTTTTCGTCGTTGACGGGATAATAGGGCTCATCCCCGGGTCTCCATGCCGAGGAATACTCACGGGAAATGACCGTCTTCGGCTGGGTGCCGAATTCAAAGTGCTTATGTTCGATGATACGGGTATAGGGCACTTCCGCCGCCGTATAATTGACGACCGCGTTGCCCTGATAATTGGGCATATCGAGCACTTCCGTCTCAAAACGCACGGAGCGATACTCGAGCGGTCCGTAGCACTCGCCGAAATACTTGTCGATCGGCCCCGTATAGATGATCTTGCCCGCCTGCGCCGCGAGCTCCTCCCTGTGTTCAAAGAAATCACAGCCGAGGCGCACGTCGGAGCCCTCAAGCATCTTCTCAATGATCTGCGTATAGCCGCCCTCAGGGATCCCCTGATAGCGGTCGTTGAAGTAGTTGTTGTCAAAGGTGAACCGTACGGGAAGGCGCCTGATGATGAAGGCGGGGAGCTCGGTGCACGGCCTTCCCCACTGCTTTTCGGTATATCCCTTGACGAGCTTTTCGTAGATCGTTCTCCCCACGAGATTGATCGCCTGCTCTTCGAGGTTTTTGGGATTCTCGGTAAAGCTCTCCCCCCGCTCCTCTGCAATCCTCGCCTCCGCCTCGGCGGGGGTGAAGACGTCCGGCCAGAGCTTCGTGAAGGTATTCATGTTGAAGGGCAGGTTGTAGCACTCGTCATGATACCGCGCGATGGGGCTGTTGACGTAGTTGTTGAACGCGGCGAAGCTGTTGACGTACTCCCAGACCGCCTTGTCGGAGGTATGGAAGATATGTGCCCCGTAGCGGTGCACGTTGATGCCCTCGACCTTTTCGGTATAGATATTCCCACCGATATGGCTGCGTTTTTCGACGACGAGGCACTTTTGGCCCCGCTTTGTGAGCTCGTGCGCACACACCGCCCCGAACAGCCCGCTCCCGACGATCAGATAATCATACATTTTGTCATTCCTCCTTATCATAAACCCTACTCAGGGCAAGTTTTGTGTAATGGCCGACGCGCAGCCGCTCTCCGACCTTTTCTGCATTTGCACACAGCTCAGCGTACCTTTCCTCACTGAGCGATGTCTTTTGAGGGATCTCGGAGAGGGAATCCACGACGATTCCGCAATCATGCGAAAGTACAAAATCCGCCAAAGCGGCCTGTCTCCAGATGATGATCGGCAACCCGCAGGCGAGATAGAGGGAGGCCTTGTACGGGTCATTGAAGCGAAGGTATTCGCCCATCGCGCCGACACAGCTGTCTGCGGAATCCCCGTCCCACACGAGGCCGAAAGATCCCTCCAGCACAGACGGGAGGACTTCCGAGGGGAAAGCTCCTTTGTAATTCACATTTTCCGCTTCCGCCGTATAATAGGGACCATACAGATTCCATTCCGCTTCGCCCGGCAGAGAATAGAGATAACCCGCTTTTTCGCGGCTGAGGTTCCCCGCAACGATGATGGGAAGCGCAACGCCGCGCTTTGCAAGGGTTTTGCCATCGGATAAATAGTCAAAAATACCCAAAGTTATCTTGTTCGCCTTGATGTTCGGAAGCCTCTCCGCCATTTTATCGTTGTGCAAAATGACCGAATCGGCATATCGGAAGGCCTTCTTTTCGATATGCATATGAAGTTTCACCTTCGGATTCATTTTTTTCATGCGCAACCAATCAAGGTCATGGACGAAAAAAATAATCCGAACCCCTCTCTTTTTCAACATTTTATAAAGTTTATTCTGAAAAGGATTAAAACCTGGCTGCGGATGCTGGATCAGGATGCTGTCACCCGATTTCAAAGGTGCGAGAACGCTCTCCCATTCCCGCAAATTCATACGATAACTGCGCAACCGATTGAGAATGCCATGTACACCGATCGGAAAGCCGCAACAGACATACCCGTCCATGACTTCTTCGCAAATGGTGTCGACATCCACCCGCGGCTTAAAGGACGCCGTCATCTTATGCGCCTGCGGCACTGTTTCGCTTATCCGCGTCTCTGTTTCTTTCAAATAATAGTTCATAGGTTGTTTTTTATCCATTCTTTCCCCCGCCCGAGGCAGCCCTGCGCCCGAGCCTTGGTCTTAAGATCCTTGTCACCCTTCCGTATCGGGATGACGGAACACTTATCTCTTGTAATTTGCTTCCATGAATCTGAGATACTCCCCCGAGAGGATGTGGGAGATCCAGTCCTGATGGGCGAGATTCCACGCGATCGTGGGGCCGATGCCCGTCTCGAAGGTGTACTTGGGCGTCCAGCCGAGCTCGGTCATGAGCTTCGCGGGATCCATCGCATAGCGCAGATCATGCCCCGCGCGGTCGGTCACAAAGGTGATGAGGCTCTCGGGCTTTCCCAGTTCTTTGAGAATGCGTCTGACGACCTCGAGGTTGGTGCGTTCGTTGTGCCCGCCGATGTTGTACACCTCGCCGTCTCTCCCCTTCCGCACGATGAGATCGATCGCCGTGCAATGGTCATAGACGTGCAGCCAGTCTCTCACGTTCGCCCCCGCGCCGTAGACGGGGATCTCTTCGTCCGCGAGCGCCTTTTTGATGACAAGGGGGATGAGTTTTTCGGGGAAATGATAGGGGCCGTAGTTATTCGAGCAACGGCTGATCGTAACGGGGAGCCCGAAGGTACGGTGATAGGCGAGGACGAGGAGGTCCGCCGCCGCCTTGGAGGCGCTGTACGGGCTCGACGTGCGGATGGGCGTCGTCTCCGTAAAGAAGAGATCTGGCCTGTCGAGCGGCAGATCACCGTAAACCTCGTCGGTGGAGACCTGATGATAGCGCCTGATGCCGTATTTGCGGCAGGCGTCCATGAGCGTCTGCGTGCCGAGGACGTTCGTCTCGAGGAAGATACGGGGGTTCTCGATGCTCCTGTCCACATGACTCTCGGCGGCGAAATTCACGACATAGTCGAATTTTTCCTCTTCAAAGAGGGAGAAGACCGCCGCGCTGTCACAGATGTTGGCGTGCACAAAGCGGAAATTCGGCCTGTCCATGACGGGCTGAAGGGTCTCGAGGTTGCCCGCATAGGTCAGGGCGTCGATGCAGACGAATCTGTCCGCGGGATAGGTATTTACCATATAGTGGCAGAAATTTCCGCCGATGAACCCGGCGCCGCCTGTGATGAGAAAGTTTGCCATATGACTCCTACCGATACAGGATTTTGAGAATTTTTTGTTTGAGCAGAAAGAGACGTCGGGCGCTCTTGATCCTCCCCTTCTTGAGCCGTGAGAGCATCATGCGCTGCGGCTTTGAAAGACGGCACTCATCGAGCGCGGCGAGCGCCTCGGCAAACGGTTCGCTTCTGAGGATCCCGAGCGCCAGCTGCTGCTTTTCGCGGCGGCTCATTTTGTTTTGCGGATGATAGACCGCGATGGAGAGCGTATATTCGAGATAATAGCAAAAAATCGCGGTGGGATAGAGATCGGTCTCGGGCAAGGAGAGCCCCGCTGCCGTATAGATCTCCTTCATCTTTGCATAGGTTCTCGCAAATTTGTCCTGCACGTGCGGATCGTACCTGTGCCCGACCGAAAGCGCGTTGATCCGATAGGAATACCACGGAAGGGCGATACAACAAATTTTTGCGATCCTCTGCCCGAGCACAAAATTGAACAGACCGTCTTCGGCGAAGCAAACGTCCGTCTCAAAGCGCACGTCCGATAAGACGTCTTTCCGATAGATCTTTGCCCATACCACCCCGCCGTTCAGATGCCACGAACGGTCGGCGCGCTCCGAATGCTTCAGTTCCGCAAAGGACGAGATGTGAAAGGCTTCGCGCGTGGCCTTCCCCCGCTCCCGAAGTTTGCCCTTCCCGTCCACCGTTTGATAGGTGAAGCAGAAAACCTCCGTCTCGGGGTCTTGTTTTACGAATTCGGCCGCCTCTTGAAAGAGCGCTCGGTCAATCAGGTCGTCCGCATCGGCAAAGACGATATAATCGCCTTGGGCGGCTTCGATCCCCGCGTTCCTCGCGGCGGAGACGCCTTGATTTTCCTGCCGCAAAAGGCGGACCCCGCGGCGGTCCCGCTGGGCGGAGAGATATTCGAGCACTGCGCGGTCGGTGGATCCGTCGTCGATCAGGATCACTTCGCCCGCCCCGCAGATGCCTTCGAGGCATTCTCTCAGAAGCTCCGCGGGGGTGTTATAGACGGGGATGATAAAACTGAATGTTATCTCTGAGGGCTCTTGCATGGTATTCTCCGTTCATATGCGACACGGTTCATTCGTCCGCCCGAGGCATGATTCTGACGATCTTTGCGGGGTTCCCTGCGATCAGAAGCCCGTCCCCGTCAAAGGACTTGGTAACGACGGAATTCGCGCCTATGATACAGTTTTTCCCGATTGTAACGCCGCCGAGAATGCAGACGTTTTCGCCGACCCATGTGTTGTCGCCGATCTCGATCCCCCCTTTGGTCACGAGTGGCAATTCTGCGCGCGGTTTGTCTGTCGCGACGGAGGCGCCGTGCGCATGATCATGGATGAGCACATTGCTGCCGATGAGCACATGATCGCCGATCCTGATCTTCCCGATCGCGCCGACATGGCAATTACGGGAAAAAGATACGCCGTCTCCGATCTCGACGGAGGGTTGATACTCTTCCCCGCCCCAGCGGGGGTATGCCCCGATCCAGAGACCGTCGCCTGCGGAGAAATGATCCCCGACGGAAACATATTTCAGGTGTTCGAAATGATTACGGCGGCCGATCGCGGTGTCCTTGCCGTGCTTTTTCAGCGCACGCCGAAAATTCGCCGTGTTGATGCAGGAGGCGAATTTCCCGAATGCCCGCAGAACGGCGCCGTTAAAGATCCACGAAAAGAACCATGCGATCCCGTAGATCATTTTTTTCATAAACTTCTTCATATAAGGTCCTCATGCATCGGATTTGCCCGAACGGCGAAGGATCTCCCTGATTTTTGTATCGTCGCCGTAGATGCACGGGGATTCCCCCTGCCGCTCGGGGAATTTTCCATAGTCAAGGCGGATGCCGAGATGATTCTCGCGGATATAGGCCTCGAGCTGCTCGCCGAGCGCACGCGGCTTTCCCGAGCACAGTTCGATGATGCCCGAGATCTGCTCCTGTGTGACGGCGGCCGCGATCTGTCTGCAAAGATCGTCGATATGGATGAAATCGAACTGATTTTTTCCCGTCGTGAACGGAAACTCGGTCTTCCCCTCTTCCGCCGCCCGACGCAGTTTGCAGAATACCGAATTGCCGTAGGCGTCGTCGCCGTAGATATAATAGGCACGGAGCCATTGAAGGGTCACGCCGCGCTCTCTGCAAAGCAGGGTGAGCGCCCCGCGCAGCGCAGTCTTGGCGATTCCGTACTTGGTGACGGGAGCGGACGGCGTGTTTTCATCCACCTTCCCCTCATGATAGCCGATCTCGTGCATGGTCCCCATGACGGCGATGTGTGTCGCCCCGCCGCCGATGAGCCTGTTCAGAAAGGCATAATGGGCGGAAAGCTGCTCGATATGGGCGTCGGAATTGTGGACGAACCCGTCTTTCCATGCCATATGCAGACAGACATCGGGAGAGCCGAACGCGGAAAAGGGCTGCGGCTCGGAGAAGATGTCCGTCAAAATGATTTTGGCGCGGGGATCGATATGCTCCGCAGAGATATCCGCGGCGATGATTTCATGCCCCGCGTCGAGCAGCACCCCTGTCGCCTTGGAGCCGATATACCCGTTTGCGCCTGTAACAAGGATCTTCATGTTATCCTCTGAATATAAATTTTACGTCGCTGTCCTTGAAGAGCGGGGCGTTTTTGTCCTTTTCGGAGAGCATGGGCGAGCTCACCCCCCAGTCGATGCCGAAGGCGGGATCGTCGAAGCGTACGCTCCTGTCCGAGGGCTTGTCGTAATAGTGATCCACCTTATACTGCACTTCGACGTCATCTGTAAGGGTCACGAAGCCATGCAAAAACCCCTGCGGGATATAGAGCTGAAGGAAGTTTTCCGCCGTGAGACGCACCTTGATCCACTTCATATAGGTGGGCGAACCCTCGCGGATATCCACGATGACGTCGTAAATATCCCCGCGGGTGCAACGGATGAGTTTGGTCTGGCAGAAGGGGTCGAGCTGGCAATGGAGCCCGCGGACGATGCCCTTCCCCGCGCTGTAACTTTGGTTGTCCTGTACGAAGACAGGCACATCGAGCCCCGCCTCACGGAGCTTTTTCTCGCTGAACGTCTCCGTGAACCACCCTCTCTTGTCGCCGAACACCTGCGGCTCGATGAGATAAGCGCCGAAAAGTTCGGTGGAAATCAACTTCATTTTAAGCGACCCCTTTTTTTATGTACTCAAGCACGATTTTTCTCTTTTGACGGTATAAACGGAATCTGTTCCGCATGAACAACAGAGCGCCGGCAATCATGAATTTCAAATACGACCGACACAATAATTTCAGATATTTTTCTGCAGCCTTTTCGCCGAAGTGTCTTTTGAAATAGACGATATAGCCCGAGAGCATAAAACGATAGCGCTTTTCGCTGAAATTGTTTTCGGAGCCGTTGAAACTTGCTCCTTCCAAGTGATAAATATGTGCATAGGGCACATTATACGCCTTCCATTCCGTCTCTTTCTGCATTCGGTAGGCAAATTCCGTCTCTTCGCAATACATGAATATATTCTCGTCGAACAGCCCTGCTTTTTCAATCACGGCACGGCGTATCATCATATCGGCGCCCATGACGACCGCGACCCGTATCGGCGAATCCGTATAGTTGTAATCGATGCGCCGACGGGATAATTTTTCAAAGAAATATCTCGTTAAACTCATGAAATGCCGAATGCTTTTCAGGGTTACGGCGTTCTTCTCGAAGGAATGCGCGGGTTCGCCGTCGGCGTCGAAAATATTGCCCCCGCAGATCCCGCAATCGGGCGTCTTCTCCATAAAATCGAAGAGCTCCTTCACAAAGTTCTCTTTGAGAAGCACATCCGAATTCAGCCAGAGCAGATATGTGCCCGAGGCGCTTGCATAGGCGAGGTTGAACGCCTTGGCGGTCCCGAGATTCCCGCCTGCTTGTATATAGATAATTTTATCCCCGAACAGATCCCGCAGCCGCTCGCCCGAGCCATCGGGACTTTGATTGTCGACGAGGATGATTTCGTATGCGACATCTTTCGTTTCCGTGAGAATGCTCTCGATCGCATTTTTCGTCAGGTCAAATGTGTTGTAGTTGATGAGTATGATCGATACGTCCATATCAGTAAATGATCCTCCCGTCGGCGACCCGTCTGAGATGCCTTCCATAGGCGTTTGAGAGCATATCCGCCTGCGCTTTGAGCGCTTCACGGGAGATCCAGCCGCTCGTGTAGGCGATCTCTTCGGGGCAGGAGATCATGAGCCCCTGCCGCTCCTCGATCATGCGGACGAACGCCGTCGCCTCGGCGAGGGACTCGAACGTCCCCGTGTCCAGCCAAGTAAATCCCCGTCCGAAGGTCACGACGTCGAGCTTCCCCGCCCCGAGATAGGCACGGTTGACGGAGGTGATTTCAAGCTCCCCGCGCTCGGAGGGCTGAATGCTCTTTGCGATCCCGACGACGTCGTTCGTGTAGAAATACAGCCCGACGACGGCGTAGTTGGACTTGGGGTTCTGGGGTTTTTCCTCGAGGGAGACGACTTTCCCCTCTTCGTCGAATTCCACCACCCCGAAACGCTCGGGATCGGGGACATAATACCCGAAGACGGTGGATCTGCCCGCCTTCACGTTCGCAACGGCGCCCGCGAGATTGCGTTTGAGGCCGTTGCCATAGAAGATATTGTCGCCGAGGACCATGCAGACGTCGTCGTCCCCGATGAACTCCTCCCCGATGAGGAAGGCCTGTGCGAGCCCCTCGGGCTTTTTCTGGACGGCATAGGAGAGGGTCAGACCGAACTTGCTCCCGTCGCCGAGCAGCTGCTCGAAGCGGGGGGTATCGGACGGGGTGGAAATGATGAGGATCTCCCTGATCCCCGCGAGCATGAGGGTGGACAGGGGATAATAGATCATGGGTTTATCGTAGACGGGAAGGAGCTGTTTGCTCGTGACCGTCGTGAGCGGGTAGAGCCTCGTTCCGCTCCCGCCCGCCAGAATAATTCCTTTCATACACTTTCTCCTTTGTCGGAAACAAATGCCGCTCTCGGCAATCTGTCTGCACGCGGACTGTATTCCCTCTGCCGCGCAAACGTTATAGCGAGGAAAATTGCATAGATCCCGAAGTTCGAAAAAGAATATACAAGCGGCAGATTGACCGTCGCGATCAGAAATACCGCCTCATAGAACAGAACCCCGATAAAAAACGGGCGTTCTTTGGTTTTCTTCTGCGCGGTACTCAAATTCAGGTAAGCGTTCTTTAAGACGATGATGCCGAGGACATAGAATAAAACCATGTGCAGCAACCCGCCATGATCGATCAGGGCGACGATACTCGTCTCGGGTCTTTCCCCGCTGGGCGTGATGCCGAGCAGACATCCGATCGAAAGATCGGCGATGTTCCAGCCGTCAAGATGTCCCTGAATGCTCCCGATCTTGCTTGTAATGAAATAGTTAAATGAACGGCTCGCTGTAGACAAGTAGACCGCAACGGCAATGACCGCAAAGACGATGACCGTAAATGCGATCGCCATGCTCCTGTGGATCACCAGATCGGGATGTTTGACAAGATACACGATCCCGCCGATCAGGCAGACGGCAAGAAAGGCCGCGATCCCTGTCATCGACCACGTCAACAACATAAATATCGAAAGCAATGCGACAAGAACAATCCTCTTCACGCCCTTGAACCGAAAGACGGAGTAGGGAAGAAAATATGCAAGCAAGACGGCAAAACCGTTCGGATCGTCCCATGCACCGCCAAACCGTACGTCGGTCAATTCCCCCGTAGGATAAGCGAGCGCGGGCAAACGTCCGACGAACAAATACAGTGCAATTTGCAATAGTTCATACAGGATCGTAAAATACAAAAAAACGTCGCCGACTTTGATCATGGCGCCACAGTCGATGCGCACATCCACGCATAACGTGATGAGGACGGGCAAGAAACAAAGGACAGCTATCATACTGTTGACGCTTCCGATCAACAAAAACGTATAGATGTTTTGTATCGTCAATAATACAATGATAAGATACGGAATTGCGGGATAGGGATGGAGTCTGTATCGCACGACACTAAAAAATAACAGGATACAAAAAACGGCAAGGATCGCATATTTTGCAAACTGAATGCCGAAGGGCGTAGGCGAATATGTCGGGGAGGTCAGGTCGGAATTCATTTGAAGAATATAGCGGTAAGAATAGTAAAACAGATAGAGAGCAAAAATGCCCGCTATCACAACCGAAGCCGTATTCTTTTTTTTCTCCCTGTACTTTTCCATGCTATTTACCGTTCTGCGATCTCGGAAAGAAGCCCTGAGACACAAACCGCGTAGTTATATGCGGCGGCGATTGCTTCCGCACACTGCGGTACCTCAGGCACCTCCGAAAGAAGTCTTGTAAGCTCCTCCTCCGTGGAAAAGAATTTGACGGGCAGTCCCGCGTAGACCTCGCGGAAGACGGGGATGTCCGAGACGATCGGCTGCGTTCCGAGGACGAGCGCCTCGAGGGGAGGGAGCCCGAATCCCTCGTATTTAGACGGCAGGACGAGATATTTTGAACGGGCGATCTCCGAAAACAGCTCCCCGTCCCCGAGTTTCCCCGTGAAGACGACGTTCTGATACGCGTTCTCGTCCAGCCGAAGCCCCGTGAGGAAATTGTCCTTCTCGCCGATGATTTTGAGCTTGGTCTCCCCGCCCAAACGGGAAAAAGCGGCAAGCAGCGTCTTGAGTCCCTTGTGCGGCTTGACATTGCCGACAAAGACGATCTGGTCCTCCTTCTCCGCCGCCGTATGCGCCTTGGCGTATGCAAATACTTGCTCCGAGACGCCGTTATAATTGACAAAACACTTGTCTGCGAGCTTGCCGTAGTAGTGTCTGCATCTTTCGAGGGTGAATGCCGAGACACAGGCGATGCGCCGCGATTTTTTCATGCAGCGCTTCAGAAGCGTCTTTTTGATGAGCCTGTCCTTTCCCCCCCGCGTCGTCTCCTTCACGTCGAGGAAGGCGAGATCGTGCATCACGGTATAGACGGGGATCTTCACCCCGAACGGCACCAAAAAGTTGGGAATGAGCAGCGCGTCGCAGACACGGTTGAGCGCTTTGGGATAAGCGCGGAGCCCGCCCAAGGAATAGGGGTCGCTGTCATTCCCGACGATGACGGCGCCCTCGTATTTTTGTAATTTTTCTCTCTTTCCGATGAGATAATACGTATGCGCGGAGAAGTCGAGCGCGCCGAGGATCCCCTCGCACACCCTGCCGATCCCCGACATCCCGATGTATCTGCAATCGATCGCGATCTTCATGTCAATAACTGATAATGAGCACGCGGCATTTGCCCTTGATCTTGAATTGCCGCTCTGTGAACATCCACGTCTCGCCCTGCCTGATCTTCTCGCGCTCCCCGTCGCTCTCTGCACTCCCCTCTCCCTCGAGGATGAGCGCGACGGTGAATTTTGCATCGGGATAGGTGAACGTATTCTCGCCGCAAGCGTCGTATTCGGAGATGGAGATATGTTCGACGGTGCCGAGCATATTCCTCGCCCTCCTGTTCGCGGAGGGGACGCTCCTGCCCGTCGGAACGGGCATCCTGTGCAGGTTCAGAACGTTCAATCCGTCTTTGAGATGCAGGGGACGGGGCTTGCCGCTGTCATCCACCCTGCCGTAGTCATAGAGACGGTAAGTGGCGTCCGACGTCTGCTGGATCTCGCAGATGAGACATCCCGCGCCGATCGCATGGATCGTGCCCGCGGGGACATAGAAGACTTCCCCCTTCTTGACGGGAATACGGTTGAGGAGCCCCTCGACCGTGCCGTCCTTGCACGCCTTTCTGACCTGCTGTTTGGTAACGTCGCGGTTGAAGCCGAGGTAGAGGAACGCCCCCTCGTCCGCCGCGAGGACATACCACATCTCGTTTTTCCCGCCGTCCTCCGCGTGTTTGCGGGCATACCGCTCCCCGGGGTGTACCTGCACGGAGAGGTTCTGTTCTGCATCGATATATTTGATCATGACGGGAAGCTGTCTGTATTTGACGGCGTACTTTCCGATATTCTCCCAGCCGACCGTTTCGAAGTAGTCGCCGAGCGTCTTCCCCGCAAAGATGCCGTTCCCGATCGTGCTCTCGCCGCTCCTGTGCGTGGAGACTTCCCAGCTCTCCGCGATCTTGGCAAGCGGGCCCGTCTCTTTATGCAGGACGTCTCTGATCTTCGTCCCGCCCCATATGATCTGTTTATAAACAGGGATCAACTGTATCATCTTCCGTATATCCTCAAAATGCCGAGACCGCGAGAAGGTCCCTTCTCACGGCAGAGAAAGCCTCCTCTTCCCGTTCCCCCAGCCCGATATAGAATTTGATCTTGGGCTCCGTGCCCGAGGGACGCACACAGCACCATCCCCCCTCGAGCTCGAAGTAGAGGACGTCGCTCTTAGGGAGCCGCAGAGCCTCCTCCTTCCCGTCCGCCGCCCTTCTTACACTTGTAAGATAATCGCGGACGGCGAGCACTTTTTTCCCGCCGAGCGTCTTCGGGGGCTCCTTTCTCATCCGTTGCATGGCGGAAGCGATCTTTTTGAGCCCGTCCATGCCCTGCACGGTCTCGCTATAGAGCTCCTCGCGCTGATAGCCGTATTTCCGATAGATCGACTCCATCTGTTCGGAAAGGGTGATGCCAAGTTCTGCGTAGTATGCCGCCGCCTCGGCGAGGAGCATGACCGCGGCGACCGCGTCCTTGTCCCTTGCATACGTCCCCGCAAGACACCCGTAGCTCTCCTCGAACCCGAATTCATATGTATAGGCGCCCATACGTGCATCCCGCCGCCCGCCGTTTGCGATCGCTGCAAGCTCGGACATATGGATCTGTTCGCCGATGTACTTGAAGCCCGTGAGCGTCTCGATGAGGGTGAGGCCGTATTCCTCTGCGAGCGGGCGGGCGAGCTTGGTGGAGACGATCGTCGTGACGAGCGCCCCGCTCCCGTCCGCGGGCAAGAGCCCCTTTTCCTTTCGGCGTGAGAGGACGTACTCCGCGATGAGGATCCCGCTCATATTGCCCGTAAAACAAAAATAGCCGCCCGTTTTGTCCTTTGCATAGACGCCGAGCCTGTCCGCGTCGGGATCGGTGGCGAGGACGAGATCGGCGCCCTCCCGTTCTGCAAGGGCGAGCGCGAGCGCAAACGCCTTCTTGTCCTCGGGATTGGGATAGGCGACGGTGGGAAAATTTCCGTCGGGAAGGGCCTGCTCGGGCACGACAAAGACGTTTTCAAACCCCATTTCGGCAAGAATGCGGCGCACGGGCAGATTCCCCGTCCCGTGGAGGGGGGTATAGACGATTTTCAGTTTCTTCCCCTGTGCCCTGACCGCCTCGGGGGAGAGGGAAAGCGCCTTGACGGCGTCAAGGTAGGCACGGTCTGTCTCTTCGCCGATCATGACGAGGAGCCCCCGTGCGATCGCCTCCTCTTTTGCGATGCGGCGCACGTCGCCGTAGCCGATCTTTTCGACACAGGCGATGATATTTTTATCGTGCGGGGGAACAATCTGCCCCCCGTCCGACCAGTAAACTTTATAGCCGTTGTAGGCGGGCGGGTTATGGCTTGCCGTGATGACGATCCCCGCCGTTGCATGGCAAAATCTTACCGCAAACGAGAGCTCGGGCGTGGGACGGAGGGCATCGAAGAGGTATGCCCTGATGTTGTTCGCGGCGAGAATGCAGGCGGAATCGAGGGCGAACTCCGCAGACATCCGCCTCGAATCATAGGCGATGACGACACTGCCGCCTTTCGTCTGCCCGTTGATGTAGTCCGCGAGCCCCTGCGTCGCCCGTCCGACCGTGTAGCGGTTCATGCGGTTGGTGCCCGCGCCGATCATGCCGCGGAGCCCTCCTGTGCCGAACGTGAGTTCCTTATAAAACCTGTCCGCGATCTCCTTTTCATCGGTGAGGGCGGCAAGTTCTTGTTTTGTCTCTTCATCGAAGCCGTCGCCCGTGCACCAGCGGCGGTATTCTTCCCATGCATCCATCAGAGTACGTCCTCTCTGCCCCTCGATTTGAGTTCATCGACGAGCTTTTTCACGTCCTGCGCCCGCTTTTTGGGACAGACGAGGACTGCGGCGGGCGTTTCGACGACGATGAGGTCGTTCACGCCGATCAGGGCGACGAGCTTGTCCTGCGCATAGACGACGTTGCCCTTTGCCTCGAGCCCGATCCCGTCGCCGACGATGACGTTGCCGTTCTCGTCCGCCGTGCGGAGCGTCCCGAGCATATCCCAGCTCCCGACGTCGCTCCAACCGAATTCCCCGGGGACGACGAGGATATCGCGGCTCTTCTCCATGATCCCGTAATCCACCGAGATCGCGCCGATCTTGGGATAGACCCGCTCGAGCGTCGCCTTCTCCTTCTCCGTGCCGATCGCATTCTGCAGTTTCATGAGATCTGCATAGATGTCGGGGAGAAGTTTTTTGTATTTTTCGAGAATGACGGAGGCGCGCCAGACGAAGATGCCGCTGTTCCAGACATATTGCCCGCTCGCGAGATATTTCTTTGCCCTCCTGAGGGAGGGTTTCTCGACAAAACGGATGACCTCTTTGACCTCGCCGCCCGTCTTCTTGAAGCAGATGTAGCCGTACCCCGTCGCGGGGAATGTGGGCTGAATGCCGATCGTGACGAGTTTTCCCGTATCTTCCGCCGCCGAGACCGCCGTTTTCAGGATGTCGGCAAAGACTTCGTCGTCGCGGATGTACGCGTCCGAGGGCGTGATGACCATGATGCCGTCCCCCCGCTTTTTGACGAGCTCCACGGCGGCATAGCCGATACAGGCGGCGGTGTTCCGCGCCGCGGGTTCGGGGAAGAAATTTTCGGCGGGGAGAGTGTCCCCCACCGCTTCCCGCATCCTTCCGAGCTGGTTTTTATTGGTGACGATATAGATGTTCTCACGCGGCGTGAGATGTGTGAGGCGGGAGACCGCCTCGTTGACCATGATGTCCCTGCCGCTCAGGTTGAGGAGCTGCTTGGGAGTATCTTTTCGTGAGAGCGGCCAAAAGCGTGTTCCGCCGCCGCCCGCCATAACGATGCCGTAAATATCCATAATTGAAATCAGATCCCGAGTCCCTCAAAGAGACCCGCTACATTCCCGCGGAACGCCTCTTCCGAAAAGAGCGCTCTTGCCCGCTGCTCTGCCGCGGCGGCATAACGGGCACGGAGACTTTCGTCCGATGCGATCTTCTCGATCGCTTCCGCATATGCTTCCGCGTCGCCGTTTGCGACTTCTTCCCCCGTCTCCCCCGCGACGGAGACGTAGTTGACGCCCGAGCCCTCGACGGTGAATGTGACGCAGGGCTTGCCGAACGCCATCGCCTCGGCGAGCGCAATGCCGAACGCCTCGTTCTTCGTGACGGAGGGGAAGCAGAAGATGTCGCTCGCAAGAAGGTATGCCTTCCGCTCCTGCTCGTCCACCCGCCCGAGGAAGATCACCTTGGAATCATCCTCCGCAAGCTCCCGCAGGGATGCGGTCAGCGGCCCCTCGCCGCCGATGCACACGGCATACTCCTCGGGGAGGAGCTTGCTCGCACGCACGAGATATTCCATACCTTTATAAGGGACGTGCCGCCCGAGGGCAAAGAGCACGGTCCTGCCCGCAAAGATCTCTTTGAGTTCCTCGGCGCGGGCGGTCTCCTCTTCCCCGTATGAAATGCGTTCACTGCTCGCACAATTGGGGATCACCGTGCATTTATCACGATAGGCGGAGAGATATTTCGAGCCGGCGATATAGTTGGGGCTCGTCGCGATCACCCTGTCCGCCCGTCTCAGAAGGCGGTGGTTCTGTCCGTTGAAGAACTTCCCCAAGACCTTTTGCTTGGTGATATCGAGATGCCACCAGAGGATGAGCTTGCAGGCGGGGTATTTCTTCAGGCACTTGAGCAGGGCGTGCGACGCAAAGGGGTTGGGATAATGGAGCACGACGACGTCAGGCCCGAAGGTCCGGAACTCCTTTCTGAGCTTTTTTGCGTAGCCGAAGGCGAGGGACTGCGAAGCGACCTTTGCGAAACATCCGACACGGACGATCGGCACGCCGTCTTCCTCCCCCCGCTCCGTGCCTTTTCTGTGGTTGAAACAAAAGATACGCTGCTCGTTGCCTTCGAGGGAACGGACGATATCGTATGCAACCTGTTCGATGCCGCCGATGTGCGGTTTATAATAATTGGGTATATGCAGGATCTTCATATTATTTTGCGCCGTCACGTCTGAGGACGCCTGCGATCGTCTTGAATACGATCTTGATATCGAGGCCCACGGAGCAGTGATCGACATAGAAAAGTTCGAGTCTTTGTCTCTCTCCGCTTTCGTAGGTACAGTTGCTTCTGCCGTTTGCCGCCCACATCCCGATCATCCCGGGACGGATGGATACAAGTTTCCCGGCGTCTTCCCCGTATTTTTCAAGGAGCTCGGACCGCATGAGCGGTCTCGGCCCGATGACGGAAATGCGTCCCGTGAAAATCGCCCAGATGTTGGGGAGCTCGTCGAGGCTCGTTTTACGGAGGAAGTTCCCGACTTTGGTGACGCGGGGATCGTTGTCGATCTTGTATTCTTTTTTATAGAGTTCGAGCTGCTCGGGCGTGAGCATATCCTCGAGACGGTCGGCATTCTTTTTCATACTGCGGAACTTGGGGAGATAGATGGTCTTCCCGTTCCGCCCCACCCGCTCGTGGCGGTAAAAGACGGGGCCGCCGTCGCTGCACTTGACGACAATGGCGAGGATGAGATACAGCCAGCAGAAGAGGAGCAGGAAGAGGCCCGAGGCGATGATGTCGAAACTGCGCTTTGCAAAACGATAGCAAAGCCAGCCTGCTCCGCTCTTTTTACGGGGCGGCTTCGGGGGTTTTGTTGTCTCCTTTTGTGCGGTCGCGTCCATGAATTTCCTTCCTCTGTGGTGGCAGAAAAAACCCGACGGTAAAATTCGGGTTATTATACATCCCCTATTATATCGCATGGTTCAAGAGAAGTCAATTGCATTTCGTCACTTTTTCGGATGACATTTCCCCGTCGGAGTGCCGATTTTTTTGCAAATAGGGCGGGAAATTTCTCTGTAGTGTTGTCATTTGCGGAAAATTGTGCTACAATGGATAGCAGAATTACAGGAGGATATATGAAACTTTCTCAAGAGCAACGCAAGGCATGGCGCGTGAGCGTCGATTACACCAATATGACCGATAAATACCTCGGCGAGAAGGGCATCGCGCCCAAGACCATCGAGGAAAACAAGAAACTTGCCCGTGCGGCGCACGCCTATGTCAGCGCCAACAGGGGCAAGGACGAGCTCTTCATGGGCTGGACGGAACTCCCCTACAACCAGACGGAGGTTGTCGCCGATATTCTGGAGACGGCAAAGATGATCCGCAGGAAGTTTGAGTACTTCGTCGTACTCGGCATCGGCGGGAGCGCCCTCGGCCCCACGATGGCGTTCAACGCCCTCTGCCATCTCCATTACAATGAACTCCCCCGCTCCAAGAGGAAGGGGCCCAAGTTCTATGTGGAGGACAACGTCGACCCCGTTCGCATGAAGGAACTTCTCGACGTCATTGACGTCAGAAAGACCTGCTTCAACGTCATCTCGAAGTCGGGTGCGACGAGCGAGACGATGACACAGTACCTCATCATCGCAGACCTTCTGAAGGCGGCGGGCGAGGACGTCAAGGAGCACGTCGTCTTTACGACGGACGCCGCGCGGGGGAATCTCGTCAAGATCTCCAAGGAACTCGGCGGGGTCAAGAGCTTTGTGCTCGGCGACGGCGTGGGCGGAAGATTTTCGGAGCTCTCTCCCGTGGGGCTTCTCCCCGCGGCGGTGCTCGGCATCGACATCAAACTGCTTCTGAAGGGCGCGGCGTACATGGACAGTATCTGCAAGACGCCCGATCTCAAAAAGAATCCCGCCCTCATCTGCGCTCTGCTCCAATACATCGCGATGCAGGACGGTAAGAATATCGGCGTGCTCATGCCCTATTCGGACAATCTCCGCTATGTCTCGGACTGGTATGCCCAGCTCTGGGCGGAATCGCTCGGCAAGAACGTCACCCTCTCGGGGGAGAAATGCAACGTCGGGCAGACCCCCGTCAAGGCACTCGGCGTCACCGACCAGCACTCGCAGGTCCAGCTCTATACCGAGGGCCCCTACGACAAGGTCGTGACCTTCCTCTCGGTGGGTTCCTATAAAGAAAAGACCCCCATCCCCCACGGCTGTGAGAGCATTCCCGATGTCTCCTTCCTCGGCGGGCATACGATGGAGGAGCTCATTCAGGCGGAGAACAAGGCGACGGCATACGCCCTCACCAAGGCGGGACGGCTCAATTATACGATCATGCTCCCCGTCGTCAACGAGTTCACCCTCGGGCAGCTGCTCTATCTCTTTGAGTTGCAGACGGCATACGCGGGCGCGATGCTCAACATCGATACCTTCAACCAGCCCGGCGTGGAAGCGGGTAAGAAGGCGACGTTCGCTCTTCTCGGCAAGCCCGGCTACGCCGAGCAAAAAGCCGCCCTTGACGGAGCCGCAAGCGACGAGAATTATATCGTGTAACGCCCCTCGGCGCCCCTTGCCCCGCGTCAGGGGTGGGGCCCGCCCCCCCCCTACTTCCCAAAACATATGCGGCGCAGACGAAAGTCTGCGCCGCTTTTTTGTACATCTGCACCCCGCTACATATGCCGCGGGGCGCAGACTTATCCGCTATTTCTTTTTCTTTTTTTGCGAAATTTTGTCCCGTTCTTCAATTTTTTTCTCATATTGCATAAACGCATCAATTTCTTCCGATGTATAAAATTGTAATTCTTTCGCTTGCTGTAAGTAAATAGCGCTATATTCTTTGGAATATTTTTCAGTGATTTTTCTGACGCTTACGTTTCTATAACACTGATACAAACAAGAAATCAAAAACCCTAATTGAACAAGACACAACGCTATGCCTATCCCGATACCCGCCCAATTTTGAGTGGGTTGCGAATGCAAATAATGCGCGGGATCACCTTTGGAGGCCGAGATAATACAAGCAAACAATATGAAACTCATCGCAAACGTTAAAACAATCGCCCCCAATGCGATTATAAAATATTCCAACGCCAAATGTCTTTGGTGCTTAAAATTTCTGTCACAATGGAGCACTTCCCATGCTCGCACACCATTTTCCTCGCCTGCTTTGGAGCAAAGCGTAGGAAATTCGTAAAACACCCGAAAATATGCTGAAATACTCGCCATTTGACGGATATTGTCCGCAAGTTTACAGGTGGCGGGATAAACGATGCAGCATGGTATTCCGCAGAAAAAGGCGATTACGGCTATCAAAATTCCGTCGATAATACCGTTCGTGCCGATTATGGAATTTTCCGCAGTCGCAAGGTCATATAAATCTTTGCAAAAAGCAAAAATTGCTGCCCAATACACAAGGACGATTGCGGCAATAGTGTATCCGTGTGAGTAGCCCATATTGATCCGCAACTCCATTTCGCGTTTTAGCCCGTTGTATTCATCCGTATCGAATTTTTTGCCTTGGCAGTTCAATAAATCGTTTTTCATTTTGTTTTTCTCCTTTATAATTTTATGATTGAATTAAATCCCCCCGGCGGTTACAATCACCGTCAGTACAGTGAACAACCGTTTTATCGGGCATTGTCACCAGCCACGGGCCCTCTTCTATTTCCCTCCATTTTTCGATAGTCCCATCAAAATAGATATCCGTTAACCCGCCACAACCGAACGCCCTATCCCCAATCGAGGTCACGCTGTCAGACATTGTAACGCTCGTCAGCCCGCTACAAAAGAACGCACTATCCCCAATTTCGGTCACGCTGTCAGGAATGACAATACTCGTCAGCCCGGTGCAAAGCCAGAAGGCTCCCTTCTCAATCGAAGTCACACTGTCGGGGATCGTAATACTCGTCAATTTATCGCAATAGTAGAACGCATAATCACCAATCAATGTCACTCCATCGGGAATCATGCTGTTTTGACATCCTAAAATTAAAGTATTTGACTTCGTTTCAATTAAACAATCCTGCGCGCTCCGATATGCGTTATTCCCTTTCGCAACTATGATATGCTCCAAACTGCTACAACCTGAGAACGCCCTATCCCCAATCGAGGTCACACCGCTCCCAATCGTCGCACTTGTTAGTCCGCGGCAATCACTGAATGCCCCATTCCCGATCTCGGTCACGCTGTCGGGGATTTTTAACTCCCCCGTCAGCCCAGTGCAATACTCGAACGCCCCGTACCCGATCTCGGTCACGCTGTCGGGAATTTTCAACTCTCCCGTCAGCCCAGTGCAATAATCGAACGCGTACTTCCCAATCGAGGTCACGCTTCCGGGAATCGCAACGCTTTTCAGCCCACTGCAGTAATGGAACGCTTGATCGGCAATGCCCTTTGTGCCTGCTCTAATAGTTACTTCCGTTGCCGTGCTACTGCACCCTATCGCCCATTGATCCACATAGTCTATATAACCCTCATTTTGAATTAGGTTATTACATTTGTAGAATGCATACCGCCCGATCGAGGTCACGCTATCGGGGATTTCAATGCTCGTCAACTCGCTGCACCTCGAGAATGCATATTCCCCAATCGAGGTCACACTGTCGGGAATTACAATACTTGTCAGTTTACTGCAACTATAGAACGCTTCACTCCCAATGTGGGTCACGCTATCGGGGATGACAATGCTCGTCAGCCCGCTGCAATACGCGAACGCATCATCCCCGATCAAGGTCACGCTATCGGGGATGACAATGCTCGTCAGCCCGCTGCACCTCGAGAATGTACTGTCCCCAATCGAGGTCACGCTATCGGGGATAACAATGCTTGTCAGCCCTCTGCAACTCGAGAATGCATCATCCCCGATCAAGGTCACGCTATTGGGGATGACAATACTTGTTAAATTCAAACACCCCCTAAGATAAAGCAAACTGTCAGACTCCTCGCCCCCTGCGAAAGCACATCCTGCTATCGTTTTCGTACCCTGTTTCACGATATACGAGCCGGAGATGATATCTTTTTTCGCTTCGATAAGATGATTTCCGATATACAGCACACCGGCACTATCCCAATTAGCCGCATCGTTGTAGTGCGCCGTTCCTTTGAACGCTAACCACCCGATCGAAGTCACGCTGTCGGGAATGGTAATGCTCGTCAGTCTACTGCAATCCTTGAACGCATCATCCCCGATCAAGGTCACACTGTCGGGAATCATAACGCTTGTCAGTCCGGTACAATTATGAAACACGTAGCTTCCAATCGAAGTCACCGCTTTGCCCTCATGGTAGGCGGGGATAATGAGGTCGGTTACTTCCGTTGCCTCGCCAAGCCCTGTTACGGTATAAGTGTCCGTATCTTCGTCGAGTCGATATTCCAGCCCTTCGGTGTAGACCGTACTATATCCGCACGTTTTGCAAGTGTTGTCGGAATTGTAGTTGTGTTTGCCGACGGAAAATTGTTCGCCGCAAACAGTACAGACCTTCCAATGCCCGTTTTCGTCCACATTGAATGTTTGCGCAACGTGAACGTGGCCGTCCTCGCCCCTTTCTTCATTCCCGCCGATTCTTCCGCAACCTGCGAGGCCGAAGCAGAGGCAAAGTACTGCTGCGAGTGCGATCAGCGCTGTCAAAAGTTTGTGTTTCATCTTCCTTCTTCTCCTTGTAAAAAATTTGCGGGCAAAAAAATAAGGGCGCTCCAATACGGAACGCCCGCAGAGAGTATCCCGTATTGTTGCGACACAATCGATCCACGTTACAGGAATAAAAGGATACACCCTTGCCCGGTTGTAACCCTGTAACGCTTCTTTATTCGATTATGTCGCAGGAGCATTATACCATACGCACGGGAAAATGACAAGAATTTTTCCGAAAAATCGGAATAGAAAATCCGACCCGAAGATTTTCGGGTCGGACGGAAACAGCACGCAATATCCGCCGCGGGGCGGGAATGATTATGCGTTCTTTGTCCACGTGTTGTCAGGATCTATGAGGGCGGCGGCAACTGCCTTGGGATCGGAGAAGTCGGGCGTAACGTTAGATTCATAATAATCCGTCACCGTCCAATTCGGATCGGCAAATGTCGCCTCGGTCAAGGGATCGTTCCAGAAGGCGCTCTTCCCGAGCTCGTTTACGCTCGCGGGAATCGTGACGCTCGTGAGCTCATCGTTGAGAGCAAAGGCATTTGCGCCGATGTGCTCCACCTTTTCGCCGAGCAAAAGACTCGTAACGCCGCTTTGATAGAACGCGTAATCGCCGATATGTGTGACATTTCCCGTGATGACGACCGACCCGATGCCTACGCCCGCCGTCTCGTTCTTTGCAAACGCCCAATCGCCGATTCTTTCCACATTTTCGCCGAGGGTGAGCGTCTCGATCCTGCAAGATTCGAAGGCGTGCGCGCCGATCTCCTTCACGGACGAGGCGATCGTGACATTGTGGAAGATCTTGCCCGAGAAGGCGTAGTCACCGATCTTCCCGACCCCCTCGCCGATCGTTCCCGATTGCGGCACCGTGCCGAGGATGAGTGTATTTGTTGCGATTTCCACAACGCCGCAAGCTCTTACCTCATAGGCAGAATTCCCCGCCGCCACTTCATAGTGAGAGAGATTGCAGTTCATGCCGAACGCCGTGGGGTCGATCTTTGTGACCGTCGAGGGAAGGGAGAGGGACTGCGTCGAGACGTTCCAGAACGCATATGCCTTGATCTCCGTCACGCCCTCGGGAATGACGAGCGTCCTCCCGCCGTTGCTGAACTCCGTCTCTTCTCCCCCAACATGAGGCGCGGCATAGATCTCCGCCGACTCCCACCTGAGCGGGTTCGCCCCGTCGTCTGCAAAGTCGATCATACACCACTTTGCAAGGTCTCTGATATGGTATGTGACAGGGGTACTATAAGAGGCCATCGCGCCCGCAAACGCCCATGAGCCGACTCTCTTCAGTCCCGCGCCGAGGGTAAGGTCGGTGAAGGTCCCGCAGCTCCAGAACGCATAGGCGCCGATCTCCTCCACGCTGTCGGGAATGACAAACGTCGCGGAGAGCGGAATCTCACGGAACACATGAGCGGGAATGATTTTGATGCCGTACGGGATTTGCGTTGCGGGGCAGCCGAGGGCGACGGACATTTCCGTCTTCTCGTAGACACAGTTGCTCTCAGCGGCGAACGTTTGGTTCCCCGCCGCCACGGTGAGCGATGTGACGTTTTTGCAGCCCATGAGCGCGCCTGCGCCGATTTTTGTCACGTCCTTCCCGATCTGAACGGATTTTAGCTTTGCATATCCCGCAAAGGCGAGCGGCTTGAGCTCGCTGATGCCGTCGGGGATGACGACATCGGTCACGGCCGAGCCGCCTGCATAGAGCGTCGCATTCGGCGCGGCGAGCGGATTGGTGCCCGCAACAAATTGCTCCGACGCAAACTCGATAGAGAGCCACCGTGCAAGGGTGGGAATGTTTACCGTCTCAATGGAATTGCACTCGTCGAAGGCATATTCGCCGATCTTTTGGATGCCGTTGCCGAAGGTCACCGTTTTGAGAGCTTTGCAGCCGTCGAAGGCGCTGTGTTCGATCTCCGTCAAAGCGTCGTGGAAAACGGCCTCTTGGAGCAGGACGCAATTCTCAAATGCACGATAGCAGATCTTGATCAGATTCTCGCCGAAGGTCACACGCGCAAGATTTTGACATTCGCTGAACGCATACTCCTGCACAAACTTCGTGTCCGCGCTCATCTCGACCGAGGTGATGTCCTTATCCGCCGCCCCCGCGAGCACGGTATAGGGATGTGCCTCGTTGCCGAGATAATTCACGCCGTCCTTCTTATAGTATTGAAGGGAAGGACACCCGCCGAACGGCTCATCGCCGAGCACGGCGATATTGGGCCCGACCGTAAGATTTTTGAGCTGCCCGCAGCCGTAGAAGACGTAATCGCCGAACGAGATCTCCCCATTGCCGATCGTGACGGTTTCAAGCGCGATACAGCCTTGGAAGGTATAAGCTCCGATCGTAATATCCCCGTCACCGAAATTTACATCAGTAAGAGATGTACACCCATAGAATCCGCCCTGCGTAATTTCGATATCGCAGTCGCCGAACGTGAGCGTTTCGAACCCGCATTCCTGAAAGGCCCAATCCTCAATCGTAACTTTGCCGCTGCCGAATGTGAGATCGGTAAGGGACGGGCACTTGATAAATGCACAGGTGATGATCTCGATGTCACCGTCGCCGAACGTGACGGTTTTCAGCTTCGGGCACTCGTCGAACGCCCATTTCCCGACCGTCACCTTCCCGCCGCCGATCGTGACGTCGGTGAGCGCGGGACTGAAAATAAAGCATTCCTGCCCGATCTCGATGTCGCCTTTCCCGATCGTGAGCGTTTTCAGCTGCGTACAATTGCGGAACGCATACTGCCCGAGCGATACCGAGCCGCCGCCGATCGTGACCGTCTCCATGCTTTCGCAGCCGAAGAAGGCGTAATCGGCAACCGAAGTCACATTGTCGGGGATCGTCACGCTCCTGAGCGCGGTATAGCCGAAGGCGCAGTAGCCGATATTTTCGATATTTTTGCCGAACACGACCTCTTCAAGCACTTTCCCGATATCTCTCTCATCCCCGCGGAAAGCGTGCTCCTTGACTGCAGTGACGGGTTTGCCCTCATATGTATCGGGAATGACGATCTTGGTGAGGGTCTGATTGCTCGCTCCCGTCACGGTGTAGCCGCCGTCGTTTTCGGAATAGGTGAGCGACGTCGTGCCCTCCGCGTGCCAGCCGCAGACGGAACACTCGTAGTCGTTCACGATCGTGTGCGGCGCCTCGCTGCCCTCCTGCTTGTCTCCGCAGCGGGTGCAGGCATGGTAATGCACGCTTTCATCCGCGGTGTAATGTGTCTCATCGTAGCTGTGCCCGAGCGCACTGCCCGCGGCCTGCCGCGTGTCCGTCTCATCGCAGCCGTCATGGGTGCAATGCGCCGTCTCCGTGCCGTCCTCCGTGCACGTCGCGTCGTCGTTGGGGACGTATGTCTCGAAGTTATGCCCGAGTTTGCTCCCCGTGACGGGACGGGTGTCCGTCTCATCGCAGCCGTCATGGGTGCAATGCGCCGTCTCCGTGCCATCCTCCGTGCACGTCGCGTCGTTGTTGGGGACATAGTCCGTGAATGTATGGGTGTGTGTATCCTCTCCGCCCGATTCGGTCTGCGTGCCGCCGGAGGGCTCTTGGGGCGTTTTCTCGCAAGCGGTAAAGCCGAAGCACAGGCACAGGGCCGCGGCGAGCATCAACAGCGCCGTCAAAAATTTGCGTTTCATTCTGTTCTCCTTACGGATTTTTTTCAGACAAAAAGAAGGACGTTTGATCACGTCCTATACATATGCCGCGGAGGGCATATGCGGTTGTTTTCATACCGAAAAAAGCGGGCGGAACGCCATTCACAGGCGATCTCCCGCATATGCTCGGTAAAAGCTCACTCGTCTCTTTCCTTGATCTCGATGATATACTTTTTCGAGTCCTTGGGCGTCGCAGCGCGCACAAGCGTGCGGAGCGCCTTTGCGATCTTGCCCTGCTTGCCGATGACCTTGCCCATGTCCGAATCGGCGAGGAGAACGGTCACGTTGATTGCATCCTCCGTCTCCTCGACGACATAGTCGATGTGCTCCTTGTCCTCGGCGAACTGTCCGACGATATACTTGATAAGTTCTAACATTTCTCGTCACCTCCACAGAGTAGTCCTGCCGACGGCGGACCCGTGCAAACCTTACTTCTTCTTTTTCTTGCCCTTTGTCTTGGGAGCGGAGAGCTTCTCGGACTTCTCGATCGCGCCGACCTTGACGAGGAGCGATTTCACCGTCTCGGTGGGCTGGACACCCTTTGCGAGCCAATCCTTCGCCTTGTCGACATCGACTTCGAGCGTCACGGGGTTGCTCTTGGGATCGTAGAAGCCGATCTTCTCGATGTACTCACCTGTCGCGGCTTTGCGTGCGTCCACGACGACGATACGGTAAACGGGGGACTTCTTGTCGCCCATTCTCACCAATCTCATTTTGACCATTGTTTGTTACCTCTCTTTATAATAATTTTTTATTTTTATTGATGTGTACGAAGGTTCGCGCTTCCCTGAGGCGCGAACGGCGCTCTGCCTTGCCTGCCCCTTTTGGGGGCGGGTGGCGCGGCGTAGCCGCGTCAGGTGGGGGCATATTCAGAACTCGTTGCCCACCCCCCTACCCCCCTCCTCAGGAGGGGGCGTAAAAGGCTCCTCCCAAGGAGGAGCTGTCGCCGAAGGCGACTGAGGTGGGCAATGTTCTAAATCACTTGCCTTAGGCGGAATTGACTTCCGCCGTGGGCGACTCAATTTGCCGAACCCCTTCGGCTTAATGTCTTCTCGAGCGAATGAGAGGATGACCCAAGAGGACAAAAACGTAACTCTCCTCGAACGTATTTATTTGCGTAGCCCCGCGAGATTCTTCGCTTCGCTACTTCGCGGCAAAGCCGCTCGTGCCGCGCTTAGAGCAATAAGAATGCGCGCGGGACAGAATGACGCGAGGGGCACGTCTGCGGTGCGCATTCGCGGGACGGAGCAAAGAAATCGTTCGAAATGCCCTCTCAAAACGGAAATTTCATCTTCCCCTTGCCGCGGAAACGCCTCATAAGCTCTTTCGTCTGGTCGAACTGCTTCAAAAGCTGGTTGACTTCTTGCACCGTCGTGCCTGAGCCCAAAGCGATCCTACGCTTTCTCGGGGAATTGATGATCTGCGGATTATCCCGCTCCTTCGGGGTCATCGAGAGGATGATTGCACGGATCCGCTCGATCTTCTTCTCGTCGATGTCGCCGTCGTTGAGCTTCATCCTGCCCGCCCCGGGGAGCATACTCATGAGCGCCCCCGCGCCGCCCATTTTTTTCAGGGTCTCGAACTGGGCAAGATAGTCACTCAGCGTGAAGGAATTTTCCCGCATTTTGCGCTCGAGTTCCCTCGCCTGCTGCTCGGTGACCGCCTCCTGCGCCTTCTCGATGAGGGACAGCACATCCCCCATGCCGAGGATCCTCGACGCCATACGGTCGGGATAAAAGGGCTCAAGGTCTGTGATCTTCTCCCCTACGCCGATGAATTTGATGGGCTTGCCCGTGACGGCTTTGATGGAGAGGCAAGCGCCGCCCCGCGTGTCGCCGTCAAGCTTGGTGAGGATGACCCCCGTGACGCCGAGGCGGGAATTGAAGGTCTCGGCGACATTGACGGCGTCCTGCCCCGTCATTGCGTCGACGGTGAGAAGAATCTCGGTGACATCGACCTCTTTTTTGATGTCCTCGAGCTCCTGCATGAGCTTTTCGTCGATATGGAGCCGCCCCGCCGTGTCGATGATGACGGTGTCGAATCCCATCTTCCGTGCATACTCGACGGCCTGTTTTGCAGTCTTGGGGGGCGCCTGCGTGCCCTTTTCGAACACCTCCGCGCCCGCCTTGCCGCCGACGACCTTGAGCTGGTCGATCGCCGCGGGACGGTAGATATCACAGGCGACGAGGAGGGGCTTTTTGCCCTGTTTTTTGAGGAGAACGGCGAGCTTTGCACACATCGTCGTCTTGCCCGCGCCCTGAAGGCCGCACATCATGATGACGGTGGGGAGCTTGGAACTCACCTCGAGCTTGACATTCCCCGGGCCCATGAGGGCGATGAGCTCCTCGTTGACGATCTTGATGACCTGCTGGGCGGGGTTGAGGGATTCAAGGACCTGCTGTCCCACCGCCTTCTCACTGACTTCGGCGATGAAATCCTTGGCGACTTTGATGTTGACGTCCGCCTCCAAAAGGGCGATACGCACCTCGCGCATGGCCTGTCTGATCTCCAGCTCGGTGAGCTTGCCGCGCTTGGTGAGTTTACTGAAAATATGGTTGAGACGCTCGGAGAGCGAGGCAAAGAGGGCCATTCAATTCTCCTCGTCGGGGCCGATCGTTTCGCCGACCGCGACCATTGCAATGATTTCGTCTATCTCCTGCCTGAGGGCGGGATGGTCTGATCCGAATGCTTCGAGCGCACGGGTGACGCGCGTCATCATCCGTGACACTTCGAGCGAATAGGCTTGGTTTTGCTCGTTGAAATGCAGTTTTTCTTCGTAAAAATCGAGGAGCTCGCGGCTCTTTTTGAGAGCGTCCGAGACGGCCTGCTTGGAAATGCCCTTCTCCTCGGCGATTTCGGAGAGGGAGAGATCGTAGAGATAATATTTTTCACAGATCTCCCGCTGTGTATCGGTGAGAAGGGGCCCGTATGCGTCCCAAAGCTGCAGATATCTGAGCCGCCCGCCCGAAAGGAGCTTCTCCCGCGGCGCGGTCTTGATCGTCGCAAACGGCATTTTCCCCTCCGCGTCAAGCAAATCCGCTTGACTGTCTCCATTATAGCAGAGAAAAATTCCCCCGTCAAGCATTTTTCCTTGACGGGGAAGAAATTTTATGTCTTTGTCCCCTCGCTTCCCCTGTTGGGGGTATTGGGGTCATGTTGAGCGAAGCGAAACATCCCATGTACGAAGTCCTGTTGTCCCGTGGGATCCTCCGCAGCGCGACACAGTATTGCGCAGCTTATACGCGATTTTCAAATGAAGCCTTCGACGAACTGCTCCGCATCGAACAACTCCAGATCGTCGATCTTTTCGCCGACGCTTGCGAAGACGACGGGAACTTTGAGCTCGCCGCAGAGGGAGAATACGAAGCCGCCCTTTGCGGTGCCGTCGAGCTTGGTGAGGACGATGCCGTCGAGGTCGACCGCCTCGTTGAACAGCTTCGCCTGTGAGAAGGCGTTCTGCCCCGTCGTGGCGTCGAGCACCAAGAATTTATAGAATGTCGCCTCTGGGAACTCCCGCCCGACGACCCTGTCCATCTTGGACAGTTCCTTCATGAGGTTCTCCTTGACATGGAGCCGCCCCGCCGTATCGATGAGGAGCACGTCCGTCTTTCTCGCCTTGACGGAGGAGACGGCATCGAAGACGACCGCCGAGGGATCGCTCCCCTCTTCATGCTTGACGATACGCACCTTTGCGCGCTCCGCCCAGATCTCGAGCTGTTCTGTCGCCGCCGCCCTGAAGGTGTCCGCCGCCGCGACGGTGACGCTCTTTTTTTGTTTGACGAACCAGTTGGCGACCTTACCGATCGTGGTCGTCTTGCCGACGCCGTTGACGCCGACGAACATGATGACGCAGGGGTAACGCAGCTCAGGCACAGGCGCCTCGCTCAGGGTGTCCTCGAGGATATCCTTGAGAAGGTCTGTGACGTACTGCTCGTCCTTGATCTTATTGCCGATCGCCTCTTCCTTGACCTGTTCCACGACGTCCTCGGCGGTCGTGACGCCGACGTCGGCGGAGATGAGGATCTCCTCGAGCTCGTCGTAGAAGGCGTCGCCGAGTTTATTTTTGAGAAAGAGCTGGCGGAGCTTTGTCGCCATGGTATCGCGCGTCTTTTTCAGCGCATCCCTGATTTTTCCGAACAGTCCCATAGTACTCCTTATTTTGTGTGTTGGGGTTTTCGAAACCCCTCAGTCGCGCAAGGACAGCGCGCCAGCTCCCCTATGAGGGGAGCCAAAATCCCCTCCTCAGTCACCTTCGGTGACAGCTCCCCCCCAAGGGGGAGCTGTCTTACCCCCTCCTTGGGGAGGGGGGTAGGGGGGCGGGGACATTCCCTAATAATGTGCCTTAGGCGGAATTCACTTCCGCCGTGGGCGACTCAATTTGTCGAACCCCTTCGACTTCTTGTTCTTTCGAGCGTACGAGACAGTGACTCAATATCCCAAAAACGAAACTTTCCTCGCTCGATTTATTTTTGAGCACGCGCCCCCAAAGGCGCGGACGAAAAAAGAAATCAAGCGAAATTATATCACCGTATCTCCTCCGAGCTTGCTTTCGACCTCGGAGAGCTTGACGGAAACGATCTTGCTTACGCCCTTCTCTTCCATCGTGACGCCGAAGAGCGAGTCCGCCTGATTCATCGTCGGCTTTCTGTGGGTGATGACGATGAACTGCGTGTCCTGCGAGAACTTTTTCAGGTATTTTGCAAACCTGTCTACGTTCGCCTCGTCGAGGGCGGCCTCGATCTCGTCGAGAATACAGAAGGGCATGGGGTTGGTCTTCAGAATGGCGAAGAGGATGGCAATTGCCGTCAGCGCCCGCTCGCCGCCCGACAGGAGCGAGATCTTGGTGAGCTTCTTCCCGGGCGGGCAGGCGATGATCTCCACGCCCGCGTCGAGCGGATCGGCGCAGTCCGTATAATCGAGTTGCATCTCCGCCCTGCCGCCGCCGAAGAGCTCCCTGAAGATCTGGGTGAAGTTCCTGTTGATCTCGTTGAATCCCTCGTCGAACCGCTTCTGCATCTCCGCTTTGAGGTCCTCGAGCACGGTCGTGAGGTCCACGATGCCCTTGTCGAGGTCTTCCTTCTGGGTGAGCATCTCGGAATACCGTCCGAACAGGGCGGCATAGTCCTCCTCTGCATGGGGGTTGACCGCGCCGAGCGAAGTGATCTTCCGCTTTAAGGTGGAGATATTCGTCGCCGCCTGTGAGAGGTCGTAATCGGGATCGCGCAATTCGAGCGCCGTCTCATAGGTGAGATGATACTCTTCCTCGATCCGCTGCTGCATATTCTCGAGGTAGGATTCCGCCTTGGAGATCTCGAGCTCGCTCTGGTGTTTCTTTTCGGAGAGAGTCATCTGCCGCGTGAGCAGTCCCCGCTTCTCTTCGGCAAGAAGCGTCTGCCGCGCATAGACCTTTTTCTTCTCCTCTTCCGCCTTGGCGAGCCGCTCCCGCAGAATGGAGACGGCCTGCTGTTCCTCTTCGGTGAGCGCCGCCCTTTCCTCATCCCGCTTGAGCGCTTCGATCTGCTTCTCCGTCCCCGCGATCGCGGCACGGGTCTCCTCCATTTTTTTGAGGAGCTGTTCCTTCTCCGCCGAAAGACGCCTGATGCTGTCCCGCTCCGCCCCCAAGGAACTGGCGAGCGTCGCCGCTTCCACCTGCAGGGCGTGCAGTTCTTCGGCGAGATGGTCCCGCGTCTCCTTGAGCTTGCCGCTCTCCGCTTCCCGCTCGGACGCCTCCTGCGCCGCTTCGCTGCGGATCCTGCTCAAAAGCTCTTCGCTCTCCGCCGAGGAGAGGACCTCGCTCTGGAGTTCGTCTGCCTTCTTCGTGAGCTGTCCGAGGAGGGCGGTGAAGTCTGCGATGTCCTTCTCCGCGTCCTCGATGAGGGCATCGATCGCGAGCGCACGCTGGGAGAGCGCGGCGTAGTTTGCCGTCTCCTCCTGCACACGGGCGCGGAATGCCTCATACCGCTTTCTCGCTTCCTCGAGATCTCTCCCGCAGGAATCGAGCGCGGCCTTGAGTTTTTCGATCGTCGCCTTTTTCTTGGCGATCTCCTCCTCGCACTCCTTGATCTTCCGCTCGCCCGCGAGGAGCTGTCCGCTCTCCCGCCGCCGCGAGCCGCCCGTGATGGCGCCCGAGGTCGCGATCGTGTCCCCGTCGAGGGTGACGATACGGAAGGCATGGGGATAGCGCTTTGCAATGCTCGTCCCGTTTGCGATGGTATCGACGACGAGGGTATTGCCGAGCAGGTTCGTGATGACGCTCGCATAATAGCGGTCATATTTGACGAGCTCGTCCGCGAGTCCGACGGCGCCCGTCTCGCGCAGCGCCATTTCCACTTCACGGCTGTTCGTACGGGCGCGCATCCCGTCTACGGGAAGGAAGGTGACGATCCCCCAGCCCGTCTTTTTGAGATATTCGACGAGATAGCGGGCGTCGTCCTGCGTGGCGGTGACGATGTTCTGCATCGCGCCGCCGAATGCCGTCTCGACGGCGACTTCGTATCTCCTGTCCGTCCGCACGATGTCGGCAATCGTGCCCTTGACCCGCTTGCCGACCTCGGGATTGCGCTGCGCCTCGAGCTGGAGACGGCGCACCGAGTCTTTATAGCCCTCAAACTGGTTCTTGAGACTCTTATACATCTCAAGGTTATTGGTATAGTTCGCGATCGAGGTGTTGCAATCGACGATCTCCTGTGAGATCCGTTTCTCGCTGTTGGCAAGGTCGGCGATCTCGGAGGCGAGCTCGCTCTCCTCCTCGCTCCGCTTGGATAGGAACTGCTCCGACGCCTCCCTGAGCTTGCTGCACTCCTCTCTCTGGCGGATATACTCCGCCCTGCGGCTCTCCGCCTTTCCGATGGCTTCACGCACCTCCGCCGCCCTGTCGTTCGCGGCGTCCCGCCGGGCGGCGAGGCTTCCCGCGTTCGCCCTCAGGTCTGCAAGGTCCTCCACCGAGGAGAGCTCGCTCGCACGCTTTTCGACGGACAGCTTCTCATATGCAAGAATGCGCGCCTCCGCCTCCTGCAACCGTCTCGTGAGCTCTGCGCTCTCCTGCCCGATCTCCGTGGAACGCTTTTCACCCTTTTCGATACGCTTCCCGCCCTCGGCGATGAGGGATTCTATCTCCTTGGTACGGCGGATGGAATAGGCGACCTCGTCCGAGGCGGCGGTGAGTTCCCGCCTGTACGCCTTGATCCGTTCGCCGAGCACACGCGCTTCGCCCGTCTTGTGCTCCATGCCGACCTCATAGAGACGCAAATCGTCGTTGAGGCTGCGGAGCTGTGCGTCCGCCTTTTCGATGCTCTCCCGCGCCTCGGACTCCTCTGTGTCGAGGGCGGCAAGACGGCTCTCCACCGTGCCGAGCTCTTCGTCGGCTTCGCGGATGCGTTTTCTGTGCTTCTCGGTCTCCTCCGTGAAGTTTTCATAGCGGAGAAGGTATGTATTGACTTCCTCGCGGCGGAGCTCCCCGTAGAGCTCGCGATACTTTTTCGCGACTTCTGCCTGCTGTTCGAGGGGGCGGAGCTGCTTTTCCGCCTCATCCATACGCTGGATGAACACGGTGAGGTTGTCCTTCGCGCTCTCGAGTTTACGCTCGATCTCCCCCTTCTGAAGTTTGAATTTCATGACGCCCGTCGCCTCTTCGAAGACGGCACGCCTGTCCTCGGGCTTGGCGTTCATGATGAGATCGACCCTGTTCTGCCCGATGATGGAATACCCCTCCTTGCCGATGCCGACGTCATGCAGAAGCGCGACGATCTCTTTGAGGCGGCAGGGCTGCATATTGAGGAGATATTCGCTCTCCCCCGAGCGGTACAGGCGGCGGGTCATGGCGACCTCGCTGTACTCGATGTCAAAGAGGCGCCTCGAATTGTCGAAGACGAGGGTCACCTCGCAAAAACTGAGCTGGCGGCGGGTCTCCGCGCCGTTGAAGATGACGTCCTGCATGGATGTGCCGCGGAGCGCCTTTGCGGACTGCTCGCCGAGCACCCACCTGACAGCATCGGCGACGTTGGATTTCCCGCAACCGTTGGGACCGACGATACAGGTGACGCCGTCCTCGAATTTTATGGAAGTCTTGTCCGCAAAGGACTTGAATCCCACCACTCTGATTTCCTTCAGATTCAATGTTTTTCCCTCTCTTTGAGTTGATGAAGGAGCTTCCGCGCGGCGTCTTCCCTTGCCGCCTGAATGCTCTTGCCCCTGCCTTCCGCGCTCGCCCCGAGCGCACACACGAAGGAGACGAATCCGCCCCCTTCCTCCCGCTCGGAATAGTCGGGGGCCTTTTTGATCCTGTCCTGTACGTACTCCTGCAATTCGGAGATCGGGCTCCTCATGTCCGTATATTTGAGATGTTCACGGAGAAAAGCTCTCACCGCTTCGAGCCCGCCGTCGAGATAGATCCCCGCGACGACCGCCTCGAAGAGGCTGGAAAGGAGCTTCCCGCCCTGCTTCCCCATGTCTTCCTCACGGTTGGAATGGCGGAGAAAACGCATGAGCCCCATCTCCTCGGCGACGGGGGTGAGCGCCTCCTTGGAGACATACCCCTTGCGCCGCTCGGTGAGCTTCCCCTCGTCCTTCCCGCAGGTACGGTACAGCACGTCCGAGACGATGAAGCCGAGGACGGCGTCCCCCAAAAATTCCAGCCGCTCGTTGTCCTCGCCGCCGTGGGCGACGTTGTTGCGGTAGGTGGAATGGGTAAAGCAGGTCTTCAGAAGCTCCCTGTCACGGAAGGTATAGCCGATCGCCTTCTCTGCCTCGGCGTATGTCTCGGGAGACCAGTCCTCGCCGTTTCTCATGTCTCCTCCCCGGTCACGAACTGGGCGAGCATCCCCTCGATACGGCCGATGAGGTTCCCCTCATAGGCTTCGAGCGCCTGAAAGACTGCGGGCGTGATGCTGCTCGCCTTGGAGGAGCCGTGGCACTTGATGACGACTTTTTTGAGCCCCAAGAAGGGCGAGCCGCCGTGTTTGGCATAGTCGAGCATCCCCCTGAGCCGCCCGATCTGTTTGCGTGCAAAGAGATAGCTCATTTTACTGCCGAGATTGCGCTTGAATTCCGCCTTGAGCACCGCGGACACCGTCTTCCCGACGCCCTCGATGGATTTCAAGGCGATATTTCCCGAGAAGCCGTCTGCGACGACGATGTCGACGTCCCCGAACATGATGTCTCTGCCCTCGACGTTCCCGATAAAGTCGATGCCCGGCGTCTCCTTCAGGAGCTGATAGGATTCCTGATGAAGGGGGTCCCCCTTGTGCTCCTCCGTGCCGTTGTTGAGCAGTCCGACGCGGGCGCTCCCGAAGCCGCGGGCGGTGGCATAGGCGGTCGCCATGATGCCGAACTGGGCGAGATAGGCGGGTTTGCACTCCGCATTCGCGCCGCAGTCACAGAGCAGGGTCTGCGTGCCGCGCACGTTGGGGATCGCGGGACAGAGCGCGGGGCGCATGATCCCCTTGATCCTGCCGATATGCATGATCCCGCCCGTGAGCACGGCGCCCGTCGAGCCCGCGGAGATGAACCCCGCGACGCTGTCGTCCTCTTTGAGGCGGCGGAGCCCCACGACGAGCGAGCTGTCCCGCTTTTTTCGGACGGCAAGCGTGGGGACGTCGTCATTCGTAATGACCTCCGTGCAGGGGATGACCTCCACGCGGGAGCGGTCGAAAGTATATTTTTCAAGCTCGTGTTCGACGAGCGCTTCATCGCCCGTGAAGACGATCATAAAGTCCTTTCTCTGTTCCAGCGCGTCGAGCGCACCCTTGACGATCTCGCGCGGCGCGTTGTCTCCGCCCATCGCATCTACGATCACTTTCAGCATACCCTTCTCTCCTCAGATAAAACGATACGGAGATATTATACCATTTTTTTTCGTAAAACACAATTCTTTGACGCAAAAAAAGAGGGGCGGGAGCCGTATATTTGCGGGAAAAAGCGGCAAAAATACAGTTGCGGTGAGCAGGAGATCTTCCCGTTACATAAAATGATAGCGGAAGACGCTCACGAAAGAGGATAGTATGGTAGTCAAGCGCGGAGAACTTTATTATGCAGACCTGAGCCCCGTCGTGGGGAGCGAGCAAGGCGGCGTGCGCCCCGTGCTCGTCGTACAGAACGATACGGGCAACAAATATTCCCCCACCGTCATCGCCGCTGCGGTGACGAGCAAGATCCATAAGGCGAGGCTGCCCACCCACATCGAGCTGCCCTCCGCCTTCGGGCTCGCCAAGGACAGCGTCATCCTGCTCGAACAGATCCGTACCATCGACAAAAAGAGGTTGATGTCCCGTATCGGGGAGCTTCCCCCCTCCACGATGTCCCGCGTCAACAGGGCAATCCTCATCAGCCTCGGCTTCGGCGAAAATTTATGAGCCGAGCGACAAAGCCGTCCGTTTCAGGACGGTTTTTTGTTGCTTTCTTGCGTTTCAGGTGCTATAATCTATGGTATAAAAAAAGAAAACGGAGGGTGTTATGTCCGAAAAAACCAAGGGACAGGAGCTCTGCGAGGAGCTGTCCTATAAGCGGCGCAACTATTTCGAAGTTGCATCCGAAGAAGAAAAACAGGCAATTTTTGACTATGCCGAGGGGTACAAGGCATTCCTCGACGCCGCCAAGACCGAGCGTGAGGCGACACAGCGCAGCGTCGAACTGGCGCGCGGGGCGGGATTCACGGAATATCACTTCGGCGATCCCCTGAAGGCGGGCGATAAGAAGTATTTTGTCAACCGCGGCAAGTCCGTCGTCGTGTTCAGAGTGGGCTCTCTTCCCCTCGAGGAGGACGGGCTTCGCATCATCGCTTCCCATATCGACGCGCCCCGCGTGGATATCAAGCAAAATCCGCTCTATGAGGACAGCGGCATGGCGTTTTTGAAGACGCACTACTACGGCGGTATCAAAAAGTACCAGTGGACGGCGATCCCGCTCGCTCTGCACGGCGTCGTCATCCTCAAAGACGGCACGAAGGTTGAGATCCGTGTCGGCGAGGAGGCGGGCGATCCCGTCTTCTACATCAACGACCTTCTCCCCCACCTCGGCGGCGAACAGATGAGCGGCTCGGCGAGCAAGCTCATCGAGGGCGAACAGCTCAACGTGCTCGTCGGCGGGCTCCCCTATGCAGACGGCGAGGTCAAGGATAGGATCAAGCTCACCGTGCTCTCTGTTCTTAAGGAGAAATACGGGATGTGCGAGGAGGATTTCCTCTCCGCGGAGCTCTCGGCTGTCCCCGCCTTCCCCGCACGGGACGTCGGGTTCGACAGAGCGCTCATCGGCGCCTACGGCCATGACGACAGAGTCTGCGCCTATCCCGCGCTCACGGCGGTCCTTTGGAATGAGACGCCCCATACCGTGCTTGCGATGCTCGTCGATAAGGAAGAGATCGGCAGCGAGGGCAATACGGGGATCCAGTCCAAGGTATATGAGGACCTCATGGAAGAGATCTCGATCGCGCTCGGGGCGAATTTCAGGAAGGTACGGGCGGCTTCCAAGTGCCTTTCCTCGGACGTCACGGCGGCGTTCGACCCCAACTTTGCAGGCGTCTATGAGAAGATGAACGCGGCGATCCTCTCCTGCGGCACGGCGATGTGCAAATTCACGGGCGCGCGGGGCAAGAGCGGCAGCAATGACGCAAATGCGGAGTTCATCGGCGAAGTCAGGAAGATGTTTGCGGAAGAGGGCGTCGTCTGGCAGACGGCTGAACTCGGCAAGGTGGACATCGGCGGCGGCGGGACGGTCGCAAAGTTCGTCGCCAATCTCAATATCGACACTGTGGATTTAGGCGTCCCCGTCATCTCGATGCACGCGCCGTGGGAGGTCATCTCCAAAGCCGACCTTTACAGCAACTACAAGGCATTTTTGGCATTCATGAAATAAGTCTTTGCTATGAAAAAAGCGCCCTCGGGCGCTTTTTTGTTTTCCCTTCCCCTCCGCGCCAGTCCGAGACAGTGAGCGGTGAAGCATTA
>CANQLW010000008.1 GCA_947624805.1 uncultured Clostridia bacterium
GTGCGCTTAGGCAGGGCAACCCTGCCACGCGCCGTTAATTGGAACGAACCCCCTCCCCTACCCCTCCCCCTTGTTAAGGGGGAGGGTGGGGGTAAAATGGTGCCTCCACCCGCTTGCGGGGGCATGGGACGGCAGGGGCGGGGATAAGAAAGTGTCCCCGTAAAAAAGTTTTTGGAAATCCTTGAAAAGTTTTGCGGCGTTGTGTATAATAAGGATATGGACGTCATACGGGAAAAACTCAAACTCCTGCCCGACTGCCCGGGCGTCTATGTCATGCTCGACGCGGAGGGAACGGTCATCTACGTCGGCAAGGCGCGTGTCCTCAAAAACCGTGTCCGCCAGTATTTCCATTCCTCCGAAAAACCCCCGAAGGTACAGGCGATGGTGGACAGCATCGCCGATTTTTACTACATCGTCGCGCCCTCCGAGGTCGACGCCCTCGCCCTCGAGAATAATCTCATCAAAAAATATAAGCCGAAATACAACATTCTCCTCAAAGACGACAAGACCTATCCCTACATCAAGGTCACGACGCGGGAGCCCTTTCCACGTATTCTCGTGACCCGCCGCGTCAAGAAGGACGGCAGGTACTTCGGCCCCTTCATGGGCGGGGTGAACTGCAAGGAGATCGTCGATATCGCCGCGAAAGTTTATAATATCCGTACCTGCTCTTCCGCCGTGACGGGCAAGCAAAAACCCTGTCTTGACTATCATCTCCACCGCTGTCTCGCCCCCTGCGCGGGGCTTTGCAACAGGGAGGAGTATGCGGAGCGGGTCGAAAAAACGCTCTCCTTCCTCTCGGGCAACTACGAAGAAGCCGAGGCGATCCTCACGGAGAAGATGAACAATTTCGCTGCGGAGGAGCAGTTCGAGCTCGCTCTCGACCTTCGGGATAAGATCCGTATGCTCTCCGCGCTCAAACGGCGCCGTATCACTTCCATGCCGAAGGACGTGGATGCGGACATCTGGGCGCTCGCGACGAACGGGCTGTACACGGCGGTGTCCCTTCTCATCACACGGAAGGGGATCATGCAGGGCAGCCGTATTTTCCACGCCGACGCGGGGGCGGCGGACAGCGCGGAGGAACTTCGGAGCCTCGCCACGCAGTACTATTCCGCCCACGAGGTCCCGCACGAGATCATCATGGACGAGGCGGCGGACGACGCCCTTCTCTCGGCATTTTTAAGGGAACAGGCGGGCAGAAACGTCGAGATCGTCCATCCCAAGCTCGGCGTCAAACGGGAACTTCTCGATATGGCGGCGGGGAATGCCAAGGAATATCTCGAAAAATCCCTCTCTGCGATCGCCCATAAAGACGATATGACCGTCCGCGCCTGTGAACGGCTCAAAGAACTTCTTTCCCTCTCCCGTTACCCCAAACGCATGGAATGTTACGATATTTCGAACATCTCGGGGGTGGATAAAGTGGGCAGCATGGTCGTCTTTACGGACGGCGAGGCGGATAAGTACGAATACCGCCGCTTCCGTATCAAGACGGTGGAGGGGGCGAACGACTTCGCTTCCCTGCAAGAGGTTCTGCGGCGGCGGCTCATGAAACTCGGCACGGACGAGGAGGAACGGTTCTCCCGTCCCCGTCTCATCGTCATCGACGGCGGCAGGGGACAGCTCTCTGCGGTGAAGGAGATCTTCGACGAGATGCAGATCACGGACATCGACCTCGTTGCCCTCGCCAAGCAGGAGGAGGAAGTCTACACCCTCCACCAAAGCGAGCCCGTACGGATCGACAAGCGCGACTATGCCCTCAGGATGTTACAGCGCATCCGCGACGAGGCGCACCGCTTTGCGATCACCTATTTCCGCTCCATCCACTCCAAGCGCAATCTCGAGTCCGCGCTCGAGGAGATCGAGGGCGTCGGCAAGCAAAAACGGCTCGCCCTCATGCAGAAATTCGGGACGATCGACTCGATCATGCACGCGAGCGAGAAGGAGCTCATGGAAGCGCAGGGCGTCGGCGAGGAGCTCGCCCGCCGCATCAGGAACTATTTCGAAAATCTATGAAATACGACATTTTTCTCTCCGATTTCGACGGCACGCTCGTCAGAAGCGACGGGACCGTCTCGGAGGCAAACAAAAACGCGATCTCTGCCTACCGCGCCCGCGGCGGCGTGTTTGTCGTCGTCACGGGACGGATGCTCACTTCCATCCTGCCGCGGCTCGAAGAGCTCGGGCTCGGCGGGCTCGCCGTCGCCTATCAGGGTTCGATGATCGCCGATGTCCGCACGGGCGAGGTTCTGCGCTGCGGCACATTTTCAAGGGACCATGCCCTGCGTGCGATCTCATATTTGGAAAAACGGGGGTACCATGTCCACGTCTATACGGCTTATACCTTCTATTCGAACATGGATGACGAAGCGCTGCACATTTACGAGCGGATCTGCGGCGTAAAAGGGGAAATCGAGCCCCACCTTTCGGACATGGTATCGGCAAAATCGCTCGACGTCGTCAAGATCCTCGTCATGGTGGCGCCTGAGGAGCGGGAAGCGCTCCGCATCCGCCTTACGGAGGAGTTCGGGGATGACTATTTTGTGACGAGCTCGTCCGATGCGCTCGTCGAGATCATGCCGAAGGGGGAAAACAAGGCTGCGGCGGTGGATTTCCTCTCGGAATACTATCATGTGCCGCGCGAAAAGATCGCCGCGATCGGCGACCAGCTCAACGACCTTCCCATGCTCGAGCGGGCGGGGGGAAGGTTCGCCGTCTCCAATGCCGAGGCGGCGCTCAAAGAGAATGCGACCGTCGTCTGCTCCTGCGAGGAGGACGGCGTTGCGGAAGCGATCCTGAAATACGCAATGGGGGATGAATCATGAACGAGATCATTTTGCCGCGGGAGACCGTCATGCTCGACAAATTCGCCTCGGACCTCAATCTCGAGGTCCTGCACGCGGGGCGGGGCATCATCACACTGACGAACATCAGCGTGGACAGGCCGGGGCTGCGGCTCGCGGGGTTTTACAGTATGTTCGACGCCCAGCGCATCATGCTCATCGGGCAGACCGAGCATGAGTATATGCGCTCCTTTTCGCCCGAAGAGCGCGTCGAAAGGGTGGGGAAGCTCTTCGAATGCGGGCAGATCCCCTGTGTCGTGTTCGCGCGCGACCTTCCCGTGCCGCCCGAAATGATGGAATTCGCCAGAAAGACGGGCACCCCCGTCTTCCGCACGGGCAAGATGACGACGGTCATCATGGCGGAGCTCTATGGCTATCTCTCCCGCCTGCTCGCCCCCAAGACGACGGTCCACGGCGTGCTCATGGACGTCTTCGGCGCGGGGATCCTGCTCACGGGGGAGAGCGGCGTCGGCAAGAGCGAGACGGCAATGGAGCTCATCAAGCGCGGGCACAGGCTCGTCGCAGATGACTCCGTGCTCATCAAACAGGTGGAGACCGAGCTCATCGGCACCGCCCCCGAGCGCATCCGTTACTTTATGGAGCTGAGGGGGATCGGCATCATCAACGTCAAGAATATGTATGGCTCGGGCTCCGTCCTCACCGAAAAGGAGATCGAGCTCGTGATGGAACTCGAACACTGGAAGCGGGACAAGGAATACGACCGTATCGGCGGCGAGGGGGGATATGAGGAGATCCTCGGCATTCAGGTACCCAAGCTCACCGTCCCCGTCTCCCCCGGGCGGAACCTTGCCATCCTCATCGAAGTCGCAGCCCGCAATTACCGCCTCAAGAGCATGGGCTATGACGCCGCGCAGGAGCTCATCCAGCGCACGATCGGACGATGAACTGCGAGATCCTTGCCCCCGCCGGGGATGAACAGACGGCATATACCGCTCTCAACGCGGGCGCGGACGCCATTTACCTCGGGCTCACCCGCTTTTCTGCCCGTGAGAGCGCTGCCAATTTCGACGGCGACGCCCTGTCCCGCGTCACAAGATATGCACACCTCTTGGGCGCGAAGGTCTACGTCGCCCTCAATACCCTTGTCAAGGACAGTGAGACGGACGCCTTCTTTGCCGCCGTCCGTGAGGCATGGGAACGGGGCGCGGATGCGATCCTCATGCAGGATATCTTCCTCGGGAAGCTCGTGAAGGAGAAATACCCCGAGGTCGTGCTGCACCTCTCCACACAGGGGGGATGCTGCAATGTCTATGGGGCGGAAGTCGCAAAGGATTACGGGTTTTCCCGCGTCGTGCTCGCCCGTGAGACCCCGATTGCCGAGATCGGGAGGATCTCAAAGGTCATCGAGACGGAAGTGTTCGTGCAGGGGGCGCTCTGCACCTGCTTTTCGGGGCAGTGCTACATGAGTTCCTTCGCGGGGAATAACAGCGGTAACCGCGGCAGATGCAAACAGCCCTGCCGTAAAAAATATACGATCGACCGCGCGGGCTTCGAAGAGCCCGCTTATGCGCTCTCTACCTCCGATCTCTGCGTCGGGGAGAGGATCGGAGAACTCGTGTCGGCGAGCGTCTTCTCCTTCAAGATCGAGGGAAGGATGCGCCGTCCCGAGTACGTCGCCGCCGCCGTCCGCTATGTCCGTTCGTGCTTGGGCGGGGAGGGCACGGCAGCACTTTCCGACCTCAAACGCGCCTATAACCGCGGCAATTACACCGAGGGGCTCGCCTTCGGCCAGAAAAAGGGGTTCCTCTCCCGTAAGACACAGGGGCATATCGGCGAGGAGGTCGGGACGATCTCCTTCCGTATGGGCAAACCCTTCTGTATCAGCACATTTGTGCTCCGCCAAGGGGACGGATTCAAGATTTTAAGAGAGGGAGCCGAAGTCTGCGGCGCGGCCTTTTCGGAGCAGGGCGCGGGGGGATTCTTCCTCCGTGCAGGCGCCCGCCTTTTGCAGGGGGACATCGTCTGCGTCACGACGGATACCGCCGCTTCGGAGCGGATCCTGTTGGGTGAGAGAAGGCGAAAGATCTCACTCACCGTAAAGATGTATGCGGGAAAGCAACCCGAGATCGTCTGCGGGGCGTTCGTCTCCGTGGGCGGGGAGACGCTCGAACGGGCACGCAGCGCTCCCCTCGGCGCGGAGCAGATCGCGGAATGCTTTCGAAAGACGGACGGCCTTCCCTTCTTCCCCGAGGTCAGGGTGGAGACGGACGGCGTCTTTCTGCCCAAGTCTGTGCTCAACGCCCTCCGCCGTGATTTTTATGAGGCATATGCACGGTTTCTCGACCCCGTACGCACGCTCCCGCCCAAAACGTTCGAAGAGCCTCATCTCCCGCCCGCAGAGAGGGGGCGGACTGCCGTCATCTCAGAACAAAGGGAGGACGCCGATATCCTCATCCTGAAGCCCCGCGACTACGCGTCCCTTCCCGAGGGCGGAAAGGGGGTCTATCTCTATCTCCCGCCCCTCTTCACGGGAGAGGACGAGGCGCTCGTCGGCCCCGCGCTCGGCAGATTCGAGGGAATCTATTGTGAGGGATATTACGGCATCACGCTCGCCAAGAAGTACGGCGTGAAGCTGTTCGCGGGCACGGGATTCAATCTCACCAACCGCTTTGCCGTGCGCGGCGTGCTCGATGCGGGGGCGGAGTATTTTGCACTCTCCAAAGAGATCTCCGCCGAAGAGCAGAGAGCGCTCTGCACAGAGGGGGCGTTCGCCCTGTCGGACGGCGCGGTCAAGGTGATGGATCTTTGCTATTGCCCCTTCGAAAAGAGCTGCAAAACCTGTGACAAGCGGGAGCGCTATACCCTCAAAGACGAGGATGGGAGAAAGTTCCCCCTAAGACGCTACCGAATGAACGGCTGCCGTTTCGAAGTCTATAACTGTGCCCCGCTGTCGGACGGGGGAGGGGCGGCACGGCTCTTCGACCGAACCCTCACGGTCGGGGGACCTCCGACCCGCGGTCACGCCGTAAGGAGTATGCTATGAACAGACATTCCGAAAGACTCGAACTCGACAAGATCCTCCGCATGGTGGCGGAGTATGCGGCGCTCACGGGGAGCAAAGAGGAGATTTTATCCTCCGTGCCCGCGACAACGCTCTCCGAGGCGAACAGGCTCCTCGATATGACGAAGGAGGCGACCGTGCTCCTCTTCGAGCTCGGAGCGGGGCGGATCGCGGCGTTCGATCCCGTCGGGGATTGCCTCGAGCGGGCAGAGAAGGGGGCGACCCTCGGCTGTGCGGAGCTCATCAACATCGCCCGCTTGCTCGGACAGGCGCGTATCTTTTACCGCGGCGTGCACGCCTTCTCGGACCCCCGTATCGCGGGATTTCGGGAACTCTCCGAGCGGATCCTCTTCGATGAACGCCTCGAGGAGGATATCACCCATAAGATCATAAACGAAAACGAGCTCGCCGATACCGCCAGCGAGAAACTGTTTGCGATCAGGCGGGAGATCCGTCTCCTCGGGGAACGCATCCGTGCGCGGCTTTCCCAATATCTCACGGGGGAGGAGCGTAAATTTTTGCAGGACGATGTCGTCACCGTGCGCGGGGACAGATTCGTCATCCCCGTCAAGGCGGAGTATAAGAGGAGCGTCAAGGGGTTCGTGCATGACAGATCGCAGAGCGGCGCGACGGTCTTCATCGAGCCCGAGGAAGTGCTCGAGATGAACAACGAGCTCATCGGGCTCACCCTCGACGAGAAGGAAGAGGTGGAGCGCATCCTCAGAGAGCTCTCCTGCGGCGTCGGCAGGATGCGTGCCGCCCTTGAGACGGACATCTCCGTGCTCGCCGAGGCGGACGGCTTTTACGCCCGTGCCGAGTTCGGCTATCATAACCGCTGCGTGCGTCCCATTCTTAACGGGAAGGGGATCATCGAGATCAGAAAGGGCAGGCACCCCCTGCTCGACAAGAAGACGGCCGTGCCCGTCTCGCTTGCCTTGGGGGAGGAGTACGATTTCCTCCTCATCAGCGGCGCCAATACGGGCGGCAAGACGGTCACGCTCAAGATGTGCGGACTCTTCTGCCTCATGGCGGCCTGCGGCATCTTCGTGCCCGCCGCCGAGGGGACGAAACTCGCCGTGTTCAAAGGTATCTTCTGCGATATCGGCGACAGCCAGTCCATCGAGGAGAACCTCTCGACCTTCTCCTCCCATATCATCAACGTGCGTGAGATCCTGAAAGAGGCGGGGGAGAACTGTCTCGTCCTCATCGATGAACCGGGCGGCGGAACGGATCCCGAGGAAGGGCAGGCGCTCGCCCGCGCCATCCTGTCCTGTCTCGTCAGGGCGGGCTGCCGCGGCATCGTGACGACCCATTACTCCGCCCTCAAGGAGTTTGCCTATGAGCATCCGAGAATGCAGAATGGGTGCATGGAGTTCGATGCAGAGGACTTCCGCCCGCTCTACCGCCTCAGGATCGGCGCCCCCGGGTCCTCCAATGCCCTCGCCATCTGCACACGGCTGGGTCTGCCCGCGGAGACGGTCGCCGAGGCAAGGGGGTATCTCTCGGAGGAGACGCGCTCCTTCGAGCGGACCCTGCGTGCCGCCGAGGAGGAACGGATTGCGGCGGAGGGGGCGAAAGAGGAAGCGGAGTTGCTCAAAAAGGAATGGCAGGAGCGGCTGTCCGCCCTCGAAAAGGATGAGGCGGCGCTCAGAAAAGAGAGGGAGAAGTTTTTCTATGCCTCCAAAGCAGAAGCGCGGCGGATCGTCGCGGAGCGAACGGCGCGGGCGGAGGAGCTCCTCTCCGAGATCGAAGAGATCTTCAAAAAGGACACGCTCGACGAGAGCGATCTCATCCGTGCCCGTACCCTGAAAAATAAGATGGGGGTTGAGGAGCGGGAAGAGGAGGAAAAAATCAGACTCACGCCCGTCGACCCGAGCAATTTGAAAGTCGGCGAGACGGTTTTTGTGGGTACCATGTCCGCAGAGGGGGTCGTGCTTTCTGTCCGTAAGGAGAAAAATACGGCGGAAGTGCAGGTCGGCTCTTTGAAGGTGAGATGTAAAACGGGGGATCTCTTTTATCCCTCCAAACCCACCGAAAAGAAGGGCGGCGTGCAGGTGGTGCGGAACATCGCCGCACGGGACACCGTCCCGCGGGAGCTCAATCTGCTCGGGATGACGGCGGCGGACGCCGCACTCGAGACGGAGAATTTTCTCGACGCCGCGCTGGTCGCAGGGCTCTCGGAAGTCAGGATCGTGCACGGTATGGGCACGGGGAAGGTCCGCGCCGCCGTGCATGAACTGCTGCGCAGACACCCGCACGTCGAAAGTTACCGCCTCGGCAAGTACGGCGAGGGTGAAACGGGGGTGACGGTTGTAAAACTCAGATAAGGTTTCGCTTGATTTGTTTGCTACGCAAACAAATACAAGCGAGGAATGTCACCCTCTGGGATATTGAGTCATCGTCGCGGTCGCTCTCCCCGACATTATGGTTCCCGTAGGGTACCAAATTGAGTGCGCTTAGGCAGGGCGACCCTGCCACGCGCCGTTAATTTAGAACGGCCCCACCCCCTTACCCCCTCCCCAAGGAGGGGGGCAATAAAGCTCCACCTTGGGGGGGATCCTTCGACACGCCGCCTGCGGCGGCGGCTCAGGATGACGCGGAGGAGAGCGCTGGGCAGGATGACGCAGGCAAGGGGATGGCCCCCTTGAGAGGGGCATGGCGGTGGGAGGCATAATTTCACAGAAACTTCAATAGAATACGATTGATAATTGTTCGGAATTGAGGTAAACTGTGAAAAAGCATCTGCATATCGCCGCGCTCACGAATGTCTTTCTCGCGCTCATCGTCATCGCCGTCGGTGCGGTCTGTTTTCTTCCCGCAGTTTCCCCCGCGTCGGAAGTGGACGAGAGAGTGCATTACAGGGGGACAAGCGAGGACGGCATCTCCCTCATGTTCAACGTCTATTGGGGGACCGAACAGGTGTACGAGATCCTCGACATCCTCGACGAATACGGCGCAAAGGCGACCTTCTTCCTCGGCGGGAGCTGGGCGGATGACAACGTCGCCTGTGTCAGGGAGATCGCCGCCCGCGGGCAGGAGATCGGCTCCCACGGCTATTTCCACCGCGAGCACGACAAGCTCGACCTTCAGGGCAACCTCGAGGAGATCCGTACGAGCGTGGAATTTCTCTCCCTTGCATCGGGACAGCAGATCGGACTGTTCGCACCCCCCTCGGGCGCCTTCAATGCCGATACCGTCTCGGCGGCAGAGGGGCTCGGACTCGTCACGGTGATGTGGAGCAAGGACACCGTCGACTGGCGGGATAAAAACGAGGAGGACTGTTTCCGTCGGGCGACGCACGGCGCCGCGGGCGGCGACCTCGTCCTCATGCACCCCATGGAGCATACGGTAAAAGCCCTGCCGCGCATTCTTACATATTATAAGGAAAACGGCCTCAGGGCGATCACCGTATCGGAGAATTTAGGGTGAATCTCTGCGGCCCCGTATGGGAAATGAGATCTTACCCCTTTCACAAAGTAGAAAAAATCACAAAAGGAGTTACATATGGTAGAAAGCAGAGTTTTGCAAAACGGCATCAGAGTCATCGTCAAGCGCATGGAGGGGCTCCTCTCCGTCACGATGGGCGTGCTCGTCGGCACGGGGGCGGCGTTCGAGACGGAGCGCGAGGACGGCATTTCACATTTCATCGAACATATGCAGTTCAAGGGCACGAAGACACGCACGGCGTTTGAGATCTCGGACGCCTTCGACGCGCTCGGCACGCAGGTCAACGCCTTCACGGGGAAGGATATGACCTGTTATTACTGCAAATCCACCTCGGGACACGCCCGTGAGAGCTTCGCGCTCCTTGCAGACCTCTTCCTCAACAGCACGTTCCCCGAGGAGGAGATGATCCGCGAGAAGGGAGTCGTCATCGAGGAGATCAACATGAACGAGGACACCCCCGAGGACCTCTGCCTCGATCTGCTCGCCCATGCCGCTTTCGGTACCGAAAACTACGGCAGGAACATCCTCGGCCCCGCCGAGAACGTGTCGGGGTTCACGCGCGAGGACATTTTCAAGTATAAGAAGGAGCGCTATTGCCCCGAGAACGTCGTCATCTCCTTTGCAGGCAACATCGGCATCGAGGAAGCGGTGGCGCTGACAGAAACCTACTTCGGCGGCATGGAGAAGACGGCCTTCCGCGACAGAGAAAAGCACGTCGTATTCCATACGGACAGCATTTTCCGTAAAAAACCCATCGAACAGGCACATTTCGCCCTCTCCTTCCCGAGCGTCAAACGGGACGCGCCCGCCTATGCCGCGGTGCAGGTGATGAACACCGTCCTCGGCGGCGGGATGAGTTCAAGGCTCTTCAAACGGGTCCGCGAGGAGCTCGGGCTCGCCTATTCCGTCTATTCTTACGGCTCCTATTACGCCGAAACGGGACTTCTCACGATCTACGCGGGCGTGAATCCCAAGAAAGCGGCCGCAGCGGCGGAGGCGATCCGCGAAGTCATCGAGACCTTCAAACGGGACGGGATCAGCGAGGACGAATTCTCCCGCGGCAGAGAACAGTTGCTCTCGGCGACCATCTTCTCGCAGGAGAACACCTCTTCGCAGATGTTGCTCTACGGCAAGCAGATGCTTTACGCCAACGAAGTCTATGACTTCGAGAAGCGGATGGCGGATCTCTCGGCGCTCACGCGGAAGGACGTCATGGACGCCGTCGAGGCGGGGCTGGACTTCTCACAGACGGCGAGCGCGACGGTCGGGAACCTCGACGGAGGGATCGGAATATGACACGGGACAGGGCGGAGGGATTTCCGCCCGTTTTCGACGGGGAGAGCGAACTGCTCATCCTCGGCTCCTTCCCGTCCGTCAGGAGCCGCGCCGTGAATTTTTATTACGGAAACCCGCAAAACAGATTCTGGAAAACGCTGTGCGGGTTCTTCCGCGAGGACGTCCCGACGGACACGGAGGGAAAACGGGCATTTCTGCTGCGGAGACATATCGCGCTGTGGGACGTCGTGACGGATTGCGAGATCGCGGGCTCCTCGGATGCGTCCATCCGCGCCGAACGTGTCGCCGACGTGGGGGGATTGCTTGAAAAGACAAAGATCCGAAAGATCTTTTGCAACGGCAGCACGGCTTACCGTCTCTTTTCGGAGAGCTTCCCGCAGTACATATCCCTTACGGAAAAACTTCCGTCCACTTCCCCCGCGAACCCGCGTTTTTCGGCGGCGGTGTGGGAAAACGCCCTCCGCGCCCTCTTTCCCGATCCCGCGGAAGGATCATAAAGGGAACAATTTCAAAAATAGTATTGACAAGGCGGGGGGAAAGGAGTAGAATAAAAGAAAAACCCCGTGCATCGGGGCGTATGGAGGAACGAAATGTTTGAACAGGTATGCAAGATGCTCGCAGAGCAGCTCGGCGTTCCCGCTGAGTCCATCAAGCCCGAATCGGAGGTCGTCAAGGATCTCGGCGCCGACTCTCTCGATGTCGTGGAACTTCTGATGGCGCTCGAGGACGAGTACAACATCACCCTTCCCGAGGGCGAAGTGGAGAGCATCAAGACCGTACAAGATATCGTGGATATGTTGAGCAAGCTCAATATTCAATGATATCTTACCAGACGTCGGAACAGGCGGGCGGCTCCTATGGCGGGGCCGCTCTTTGTATCTCTTTTTCCCGCGGCGGGGCATAGGATAGAATATCCCGTACGGGAGCCATGATAGGAGGTCATATGAAAGCAGATTCAGCGCTCGCACTCATCGGAGAAACGCCGCTCGTGACGCTCGGACGGCTGAAAACAGCGCTCTCGCTCGGCGGGGAGATCCTCGCAAAGCTCGAGATGAAAAACCCCGCGGGGTCCGTCAAGGACAGGGTCGCCCTCGCCATGATCGAGGACGCCGAGCGGCGGGGGGTTCTTCGGAAGGAGACCCCGATCATCGAGCCCACGAGCGGGAACACGGGGATCGGGCTCGCCGCCGTCGCCGCAGTCAAGGGGTATCGCCTCATCGTCGTCATGCCCTCCTCGATGTCGGAGGAGCGCAGGAAGCTCATCCGTGCATACGGGGCGGAGCTCGTTCTGACCCCCGCCGAGGCGGGAATGGCAGGGGCGATCGCTGAGGCCGAGCGGCTCGCCAAGGAGAAGGGGGGCGTGATCGCGGGACAGTTCATAAATCCCGCCAACCCCGAGATCCATTACCGTACGACGGGCCCCGAGATCTATCGGGATGCAGAGGGACGGGTCGACGCCTTCGTCGCAGGCGTGGGCACGGGCGGCACCCTCTCGGGCGCGGGGAGATATCTCAGAGAACAGTTGCCGAACATTCATATCGCCGCGGTGGAGCCCAAGAACTCCCCCGTCCTTTCGGAAGGCAGAAAGGGGCCGCACGGCTTGCAGGGGATCGGCGCGGGATTTGTGCCGAAGACGCTCGATACGGGGATCTATGACGAGGTGATCACCGTCACGGAAGAGGAAGCGTACGGCGCGGCAAGGCTGCTTGCAAGGACGGAGGGACTGCTCTGCGGGATCTCCTCGGGCGCGGCGCTCTCCGCCGCCATCTTTCTTGCACGTCGGGAGGAATTTGCGGGGAAGCGCATCGTTGTCCTTCTCCCCGACACGGGCGAGCGTTACCTCTCCACCCCTCTCTTCACATCGACCTGACGCGCCCTCCGCGTCATCCTGAGCCGCCGCCGTAGGCGGCGTGTCGAAGGATCCCCTCAAACACACTCCGAAACAGTCCTCCGCGGTGAAAAGCGGCAGGGCTGTTCTTTTTATTCAAAAAAATTAGGGGATTTTCACGGAAACAGTTGACAACGCCCTCCGAAGGTGTTACAATGATGTCACAGAAATTTGTGACAAAATCCTTTGACTGTCACAATCAAGAGTGACGGATACCGATTCGGAGGTCAATGTTATGGAAGAAGAAACCAAGGCGGAAAGTGTTGCCGAGCTGCCCGAAAAGGGGAAAAAGAAAAAGTTCGGTCCCGTAAAGACGAGCATCTGTATCGTCTCCGCGGCGGCCGTTGCGGCGCTCGGGGTCTGGGCGGGTATCGCATTCGGGCGTCCCCAAAAACGCAACGACGTGGACGCAGGGTACGGCTCCGTTTCCTATGCAGTCAAGGAAGGGGAGGTCTTCTCGCCGTCCTCCTTCGTCTCTGCAATCAAGGAAAGGGATGAAAACGGCGAGCCCGTCTCGGGCGACGACGGTTCCTACGACGCCGTCGACGTGTTCGGGCGGCTCAACTGGACGTTTGCTCAGCAGGATAACTGGTCATCCGTCATGCACAGCACCGTGCAGACGGCGGTCGGGCCTCAGGATGTCGCGACATACAAGCGGTATGCAGACGGTATCCTCATCTCCTCGGATATCACGACGAGCAGCATGGTCAATCTCGCCCGTGAGTTCTGTTATGTCGGCGACAGGGTCATGTGGCGAGAGAGCGAGGATAAAAAGGAGAACTGGGACGGCATCAACACCTCCTTCCCGACGGACGCTCCCTCGGGTAATATGAATATCAGCGGAGACAACGGCTTCAAACAGCTCAACGGCCTTCCCGCGACGGAGCTCTCCGTCTATGTCATCGAGGGAAACACGGTCGAGAGCGCAGAGCTCAGCACCGCGTCAACGGTCGCCGACGGCGGACTCTTCACCCTGACGATGCACCTTCTCGCCAAGACGGATGAGGAGGGGAAGACGGGCGCCGCCGCCTACTACGGCAACCAGATGGTATTCACGGGCGGTATCGACGCACCCCCCGATTTCAGCTATATCACCCTCTCCTATACCTTTACGGAGGACTGGCAGGTCGTCAGCTGCGCGGTCTCAGAAAAGTACACCGCCTCGATGAAGACGATCGTCTCCACCTGCACCTCCGACTCGGTCACGGAATACACCTATGACGTCGAGGGGCTCGAGGAGGAAGTCGGCGCCGTCTTCGAATCCTATTACAGACAGTACGCAGAGCAGGAAGCGACGGGTCCCTCACAGCGTGAGATCACCGTGGCGGATTGCCTCGCCTCTGCGTTCGGCTCCGTGCTCACCCGTCCGACGACGCTCAACCTCGCCCTCAGCGTGGACGATATCCCCGTGGACGCAAAGCTCTATCTCGACCTCGGCGGACTCTCGATCGGCGGGGATCTTGACCTCAAGGCGATCGAGGCGCGGCTCTCCGTCGGCTCGGCCCTCAATCTCTATCTCAAGGACGGCACGGCGTATGTGAGATATTCAAACGTCAGAGTCTCCATGTCCATTGACGAGCTCACCGAACTTCTCTCCGCGCCGCAGGCCGCGTCCGAAGAGCCCGCCGAAGAGCCCGATCTTCTCGGGGAGCTCATGGGCGGGGCATTCACCCATGACGACAAATCCGCGCGGCTCACTTCTACCATCCGGCTTATGGGGATCCCGCTCACGCTCGATTTCCGTTTCAACCTCGACAGCGACAGGAACGCCTCGCTCGCCCGTCTCGATGCCGCCTGCGACCTCAGATTGCAGACGGAATCCGTCACGGTCGACAGCCCGATCGCGGCACAGGTCACCTTCGGGAAAGACGCTCCCGCCCCGCTCACTGAGGAAGAAAAAGCTGCATATGTGAACATTGCCGCATATGCACAGAACCTCAAAGATCTCTTCACGTCAGACGTTTTGCGCGTCAATGTTGATTACTCGGATGACTCGCTCGGGCTCAGCGTCTCGGGTCATGCGGACATCGATATGAAGGACTTGCTCATCGCGGGTACCTTCACGGTCGGCTATGCGGAAGCGACGAAGACAATCGGCGTGCAGTACGACGGGACGGCTGTGTATGCCGATATCGACGGGCTCAAGATCATGGCGAGCCCCGAGGACATCGCCGCGATCATCGGCGGGTTCACGACGCCCGCAGCCCTCTCGGAGTCGGAGGACGAGGTGGCAGCGCTCCCGCTCGGCAGCATTCTCGGCCTGCTCCTCGGCGAAGATTTTGCAAAGAACTTTACTTCGGCGGCAGTTGGGAACGCCCTGCAACTCACAATCGACGCCACGGCGCTTCTGAAGCCGCTCCTGCCCGACGTCGCGCTCGGCGACATCGTCCTCACCCTCGAAGAGGACGCGCTCAGCCTCTCCGTGTACGGCGTTGAGGCCTCCCTCACGAAGGGAGAACCCGTCACCCTGTCGACGGACGGCTATGTCGGCATCGCCAAGTACGTCGAGACGGTCATCGGCCTTGCAGAGGGCGGGAACATCACCGTCGGCATTACATACAGCGCGGAAAAGCCGGATCTTTCGCTCGTCGGGAAGGTGGTCGTCGGACTTGCCGACCCCGTGACGGCAAGCGGCGAGCTCACCCTGACCGTCGGAGAGACGGAACACACGCTCGGCGTCATCTACGGCGCGGAGGAGTTCGGCATCTCGATCGACGGCGTCAAGCTCAAGGGTAGCGCGGAGAAGCTCGCTTCCATCCTCTCCCTTGTGATCGGCGGGTCGGAGCCTTCTCTCCCGCAGAGCGACTCTGCGACAATACAGGATCTCTTGGCAAAACTCTTCTCCGTGAAGCTCGGCGAGCTCGTTCCCGAACTCTCCGATCAGAACGGCGTGCTCGAGGGCATCGTCTCGGCGGAGAAGTTCCTCGAGGCCTTCCAAACAGATCTGAAGCTCGGCGATATCAAGGTCGTAGTCTCCGAGGCGGAGCAGACCGTGGCCCTCACGATCGGCAATCTGGCGCTCGTGCTCGGAACGGCCGAACAGCCGCCCGTGACCGATCTCACCGATTACGTCTCCGCGGACGGTCTCGCAGACGCGGTCGAGGCGATCGTCTCCGCACAGGGCATCGCGCTCGGCGGCACCTTTGATATCTCGGTCGGCGGCACCAACGTCGTTGCCATACTCGAAAACGGCGGGATCTCGTGGAAGAGCGGAGTCGAAGCACGCTTTGATCTCGTGCTCGCCGTCAATGGGATCCACCATAAAGTTGCAGTCTATGTCAATGAGCAGCAGGTGAAACTTGCCTATGGCTCGGTCGGCGCGGAGATCGTATTCAACGACTTCGGCGATATCAAGGCGGCGTTTGACGGTGTCGTGGCGAAGATCCAAGCGATCATCGACGGCGTGACGGGCAAGACGGATGCGCCCGCTCTTCCCGAAGAGGCAGAGGCGGCTGTTGCGCTCGCCGAGGGCGGCGACACGCTCACCGCCTTTGCGGAGGAGCTCATGGCCCTTCTCGGACAGCTCAAAGAAAACATCCCCGCGGACGGGCTCGATCTCGGCGCCCTTCTCTCCAAGCTCACCTTCACCCGTCCCGAGAACGGCGGCGTATTGCTCCGTATCGGCTTTGCGGGGGTCACGCTCGACCTCAAGTCGGGAGGAAGCGACGGGCTCGGCTTCGAAGTCGGGTATGAAAACGGAAAGACCACGCTCTCGGGCGGGTTTACGGCGATCGCGCTCAGCGGCAGCCTTGCCGAAATGCCCGATTTTACCTATCTTACCAAGACGGAATTTGTCTCCGCGATCGGCTATTTGAGCGCCGCGGTCGAATCGCTCACCGCTCAGGATTATACCTTCACCCTCACGGGTTCGACGACCTTCCAGGTTGCTGCCGATCCCGAGCCCACACCCGAGCCCACGCCCGAAGTGACGCCCGAGGCGGCGGAGCTTCAGACGAAGACGAGGTACGGCGTTTCGGCATCCGTGCGCTATCACAACGGCGCCTCGGTCCCCGTGCACCTCGACGTGGACAACAGCAACTTCTACATCGAGACGACGCTCTTCCTCAACGTGCATCTCGAACTCGTCGCAGGAGACGGGGCGGCGGAGACGGACAAGAGCCTCTATCTCGACCTCTTCATCCTCGACGGCGCGCCCCAAAAGGACGCCGATGGACAGCTCGTCACGGACGGCAATCTCGATATCTATCTGTCACTGTCGCAGTTTGCAAGCACGGACGAAAAGTATAAACCGCTCAACATCTATGCCCCCGCAGATGAGATCATGACCATCCTCTCGAGCGCGGTCGCCGTCCTCGGGTTCAACCTCGACTTCCTCGATAACTATCTCGTGAGCAAGTGGCTGGATCTCGAAACGGTCGCACAGCTCGAGACATTCACCCCCTTCGTCTCCAAACTCGTGAACGGTCTGCTCTCAGGGCTCCTGCCCCAGCCCGAGCCCGAGGAAGCCGTTCCCGCTCCCGCGGCAGAGGAGAGAGTCTATAAGAACTACATCAAAGCGCTCACCGTCTCCGATACGGAGCTCAAGCTCGTGCTCAACTCCGCAGACGTCTATGACGCCGAGGGACTCTCGGATCTCGCCGTTACCTTTACGAAGGAAGGGGAGAAGCTCTCGGGGATCAAGTTTGAAAACGTCTATGACCCGACGGGCACGGAGAACACGACGCTGGAAGGGAAGTTCGATTACAGCGCAGTCACGCCCGATCTTCCCGCGGATCCTAAGAACCCCGAAAACGGGCAGTATGCGGCAAGCTATACGAGCTTCCTCGGCGCCGAGAAGCTCATCCTCTCCCTCGTGAAGAGCGCGACGCACGTCAAAAACGACGAGGTCATCTCGGGCGAAGAGATGCCGCACGATTATGTGCTCAACGAGAACTTCTATATCGAGGGAAGCATTGACGCAAATTTGGATCTTAAGATCATCAAGACGGATATCAAGATCGATATCATCGCGATCTCCGTCACGATCGATGAAAACGGTGCTCTCGGTATCAATGCCCGTCTTGAATATAAGTCTGTCAATGTCGGAGGGATCGTTGCGATTAACGGTGACAGTGAGGTCGATCTCACCATCAAGAACGGCATGGTGTACATCAAACGCGCGCAGAAGACTTATTATAAGGAGCCAACTATCACAGATTGGGATGGAAGCTGGGGACAATATGAGACGCCTATCACCCTCTACCGCGCAATGCCCATGCAAAACTTCATGAACGATGCGCTCGGGCAACTTGGGTTTATCCTCAACTTCAATCAGGCGATCATGGACGAGATCCTCAAGAGTACGGGCAGTTCCGCGGAGCCTACGCCCGAGGAAGTCGTCGACTACGGCGCACGGCTCTCCGAGGTCCTCAAGACCTACACCTATACCCCCGCGGGACAGGACGATGCGGGCAATGCGACGGCGGCAAAGTGGGATCTCACCCTCAACGGCGACGCCCTTGCAAAGGGCATCCTCGGCGACATGAATATCGTCATCGCCGAAGATACGGACGGCTATATCCATGATTTGAGCGTCGACATGACGATCGTAAAAGTCATCACGGCAAAGTTGAATCTCCGCTGGCGCAACCCCGGCGGTATCATGGAAGAGGGCGCCGAGGATCTCACGAAGGATCACGATATTGTCACCGAGATCGGAAACGGCATGGGTGCGATGCTCGAGAAGCTCAATACCGTCGGTGAAGAGGGCAAGAACGGCTGGGACGACCCCGCCACCGCCGATATCGCCGAAGGCCCCGCCTTCCTCGAAGCGAAGGAGCTTCCCGTCTCGTTCAAGTATCACACATACGACGGCGGAACGGAGGATATCGGTTCGCAGACCGTATTCGTCTCCACGGGCGCGGACGGACAGACGGCGGCGAATACCTTGCTCGGCACGCTCACCTATCCCGCGCTTCTGGAAAATACCGCGGAATATCAATATGCGTGGGAGAGCGAACAGATCGGGCTCGGCGGCGTTCTTCCCGCAGACGGCATCATCTTTGCCAAACAGGCAAAACGCGTGTACAAAGTGACGTTTGTCTCCGATTCCGACCTCGGCACAGGCTGGGAGCCGACGGCAGAGGGCAAATGGATGTGCACCGCGGATATGGAGTACGGTGCGGAGATCGTTGTCGGGAATCAAAGATATACCGTGACGGAAAGCGCTACGGAATTTGAAATCAACCTCGAAGACGTTCCCGAAATGAACGGGCGCACGGGCCACTGGCGGCAAAACCCCACGATCACGGAAAAAGGCGTGACGTTTGTTGCCGAATACGAGGGCGATACGGTCAAATATAAGTCGGTTGTCGCCTTCACGGCAGAGGGCACGGACGGAAGCGTCACAGAGCACAGCGTGACGTTCGGCTCGAGCTATACGCTCGTGAAGCCCGCGGCGGCGGAACATACCTTCCTCGGCTGGTTCATGAAGGACGCCGACGGCAAGTGGAGCAAAGTAGAGACCCTCGAGCTCAACGAGAGCGGCAAAACGACCGTGGAAGTCGAAGCCCTGTGGGCGAAAACCGAATACGGCTTTACATGGAGCGGACAGAGAAATAGTAGCGGAGGTTGGTCTCGTACATATTCCTATACGGTTTCTCTTCAAGAAACGCAGGAAGAGCTTGTCGGTGCATTCATGAATGAAAATGTCACCAGAAGCATTCAGCGCGAAGTCTACGTTGGAACAAAGGATACGCCTGATTATACGCCGCTCGAAGGAACCGAGTATTCGGCGGATATGGGGAATACCGGTGCAGGCGTAAAGGCATATGTTAAAGTTACGGTGACTTACACGGACGGGAATGGAAATGTTCTCTATAAGATCGTTGCGGAAAAGAACGGTTCATACGGTTTATTAAATGGTGTGCTTTCTTAAAATCCATTGTGAAAGGCTTTTCCCGAAAAGGGGAATTTGACTTCGGGTTTTCGAATTCCGAAAAATGCCTCAAAAAAATCCGCCGTTTCGGCGGATTTTTTGTCCTTCGGCGCCAGCTCCCCTACAAGGGGCGCCAAGTCCCCGCCTCAGTCACCTGCGGTGACAGCTCCTCCCCAAGGAGGAGCGTTTTCGGACTCCGTTCTTCGGGTCCTTCGAAACTTACGATTCGGACTTCGTAATACTCACTGTCTCAGGATGACGCGGAAGGAATGCGTACTGCGCTACTTCGTCGCTGACGCTCCTCGTGCCGCGCTTAGAGCAACAAGAATGCGCGCGGGGCAGGATGACGCAGAGCGCGGGGGCAGGATGACCGTAAGACACGGGCGAGAAAACAGTTGACATTTTCCGAAAAACAAAGTAAGATATCCACGAGACTGTAAAAGGAGGGAGCCGCTATGTGGTGGGAAGTCATCGTAGACGCACTGTTAGACACGCTCAAGCTCTTTCCTTTTCTCTTTTTGCTCTACATTCTCATCGAGCTGATGGAGAACGGCATCCATATGGCACGGCTTACCCGTCTGCTCTCGGGGAAGGCGGCGCCCGTCATCGGCGCGGCGACGGGACTCTTGCCCATGTGCGGTTTTTCCGTGATGGCTGCGAGGCTGTACTCACGCCGTCACCTCACCCTCGGCGCACTCCTCGCGGTGTTTGTCGCGACGAGCGATGAGGGCTTCATCGTACTGCTTTTCTCCGATACCCCTCCGGACATCAAATTCTGGTCCATTCTGGCGCTCCTCGGGAGTAAGTTCGTGCTCGGCGTCACCGTCGGGTACCTCGCCGATCTCCTGATCACACGGAGAGCTTCGGCCACCCCCCTACCCCCCTCCAAAGGAGGGGGCATTCATGGAGAGCTCCAAGGAGGGGGTGTTCATGGAGAACTCCAAGGAGGGGGCGAAAGTTCCCATACGGAAGAGGCCCATACAACAGACTCCCATACGGAAGAGGATGCCCACGGGGAGGACTGTGAGGAGGGCTGCTCACATCGAAAAAAGAGCAAGTTCTCGCGCTATTTCCTGTCACCGCTTTTGCACGCGTTCGAAGTCGCGGGGTTCGTTCTCCTCGTCAATCTCCTGTTCGGGTTCCTGTTCTGGGGACTGGGCAGGGGGAATGCAGAGGCGGGGAACGAGCTCGTCGCTTCCTTCATGCGCGGGGCGGGTTTTTGGGCACAGCCGCTCTTCTGCGCCGTCGTGGGGCTGATTCCGAACTGCGCCTCTTCCGTCATTCTTGCCGAAGTCTACGCGCTCGGCGGGATCGGCTTCGGCGGGCTCCTCGGCGGGCTGGTCGTCAATACGGGGCTCGGCGTCCTCGCCCTCATCCGCGGCAAGGGGAGCCTCAAAGAAACGGTTTTGATCGTGATTACATTGTTTATCCTCGGCATCGGCGTCGGCTATGCCGCGGGTGCACTGAGTTTGTTATTCTGAAAATTCATATACGAGGTGGAATATGCGGCTCGCAGATTCCGTACGAGAGAGAAATCCCGAAGACGGGACGATTGATACGACGGAGGGCGGGCTCTTGTTTTGCCCGTTCGATGAGGCTTTCAACTCTTTCCTCGGCGGGACGGCGGGGAAACTCCTCCTGCTGTCCGACGGGGAACGCTTCCCGCTCCTGTCCCCGTTTACCCGCTCGCCGCGGGCATTGTCGATGATCCTCGGCAGCGCTGACGCCCTTCCGCTCTTTGCCATGCCCGAGGAAGTGGGCGGGATCGTCGCGGCGGGGGGCAGTGAAGTCATGGAGGCGGCGCGGCTGTTTGCGGCGGTGCGGCGCGTTCCCTGTCTGCTCGCCCCCTCGGACTGCACGCTCGGCGGCGTCTTTACGGAGCGGGGCGGGGTATTGCTCGGCGAGCGCTGCGCTCTCCCTCTGGCACGGGCGGCCGTGTGCATGGACGAGTCCTTGCTGATCTCAACCGCCGCGGAGGGGTTTGCAAGGGTCCTGCTCGCCCGTCTCGCCTTTTTTGAGGGGCGTGCACGCTCTGTCTTCTTCGGTGTCCCGCCGCCGCCCGAGTACGTCTATGCACGCCTTAGAACGCTTCCCTCCGAGGTAGGGGAGATCGCTTCGCTGAACGCCTTTCTCGCCGCGGAGGGGTTTACGGGCGAGGGGGATATCCTTGCAGAGCGGACGGGGCGATTTGCCGCCTTTGAGGTGCTTCAAAGGCTCTATACTGCCTTTTTCAGGTGCGGAAGGCCGCGTAAATACGCCGTTGCGGATTATGCCGCCCGTGCGGAAGAGGCAGATTGCCCCCCTCCCATGCCGCCGACGGAGGAGACGTATGCAAAGCGTGCGCTCCTGCTCGAGAGGACGCGTGCTACGTTTCTGCGGGAGCTTCGCCTCATCACCAAGGACGCGGCCGCATACAGAAGGCAGTACATATCGCTCGGCGGAAGGGTCGAAAAAGCAGATCTTCGGGAGGTACGCCTGCTCCCCGAGCGGTCGGGCGGGCTCTCCGTGCTCATGCGCGATTTCGGATTATTGGAGGAACTATGACGGGTGAATTTCTCAAAGAGACTGAGGTCTTTTTGCTCGATCTCGACGGGACGGTGTATCTCGACGGCACGCCGATCGGCAAAATGCCCTCGACGCTCCAAAAACTTCGTGCGGCGGGCAAACGGCTCGTCTTTCTCACGAACAATTCTTCGCGGACAGAGGAGGAATACCGCCTCAAACTCACGCGGATGGGGCTGTTCGGCGGGGGAGATCTTGTCTTTACCTCCGCCTCGGCGACGGTGCGCTATCTTTCGGAGCGGTACCGCGGCGCACGGGTCTTCCTCGTCGCAACGGCGGCGGTCATGGAGGAATTCATCGCGGCGGGGGTCAATATCGTGGGGGAGGAGCCCGACGTGTGCGTCCTTGCATATGACACCGAGCTCACGTTTGCGAAGATCAAGCAGCTGGACTACTTTCTGCAGAGGGGAGTGCCCTTTCTCGCGACCCATCCCGACGACGTCTGCCCGACCTCTTACGGCTCCATGCCCGACGTGGGATCCTTCCTCGCGATGCTCGGCCGCTCATCGGGGCGCACGGCGACGGTCATCGGCAAGCCCATGCCGCTCATGGGGGAATACCTCTCAAAACTGACGGGTGCGCCGCTTTCGAAGATGTGTATGGTCGGAGACAGGATGCATACGGATATCCGCTTTGCAAATGCTTGCGGGATGCGCTCTGTGCTCGTGCTCTCGGGGGAGACCACGCGGGAGAGCATGAAAAATTTCCCCGACAGCCCCGATCTTATCCTCGAAGATCTCAATGAGATTGACAAATATCCGCTTTTCTGATAAAATATGTTTGAAACCGCCCGAACGGGTGGTAAAAAGAAGTGACCGCCCTCGGGCGGCGGAGGAGTTATGCAGGAAGTCACGGTCCTGAGGGGGGATCCCCTCACATTTTCGCTCTCGGGAGAGATCGATTCGGAAAATTCGGAGGAGTTTTACGGGGAAGTCATGGCGGCGTACACCCCCGCCCCCTGCGACGTCGTCTTTGAATGCTCGCGTCTGATGTTCATCGACTCGACGACGCTCGGCATCTTCGTCAAGATCTTCAACGTGCTGAAGGCGGACGGGCACGTCCTCAAACTCAGGGCGCTCCGCCCGCAACTCAAAAAACTCTTCGTCATCTGCGCCCTCGATACCGTTATGGAGATCGAACCATGAACAAGATACTCGAACTCTCTTTTCCGCTCTCGGAGAAGATCATGACGACGGTCCGTCTCACGGCGGGCGGCGTCTGTGCGCTCTGCGGGCTCGACCTCGACACGAGCGAGGACTGCAAGGTCTGCATCACGGAGAGCCTTCTTTTGCTTCTGCACAGGGGTTACCGCGACGCGAGGATCTGCTTCTCCCGTGACGAACGGCTGTATATCCGTATCGGCGGGGAGACCCCCGGGGAGGAGACGGGATCCGCCGAGGATGAGATCTCGCTCGCCCTGCTCGGCGCCCTCGTCGGGGACCTCTCGATCGAACGGGAGGGCGGGAAGCTCAGGAGCATCGCATTTTCATTCGGGAAACAGGCATGACGGAGAGGGAGCTCTTTGCAAAGTACAGGGAGACGGGAGATCTCGCGCTCCGCAATCAGATCGTCGAAAAATATCTCTACATCGCCTCCATCCTCGCAAAGAAATTTGTGGGACGGGGGGTGGAGTACGACGATCTCTATCAGGTCGCCTCGCTTGCGCTCATCAAGGGGGTCGACCGTTTTGACGAGCGCAAAGGATTGCAGTTCTCCACCTTCATCACGCCCACCATCACGGGCGAGATCAAGAATTACTTTCGCGACCGTTCCCGCCTCGTGCACCTGCCCCGCAGAGTCTCGGAGCTGAGAAATTCGATCGCGGCGGCACAGGAGGAGCTCACCAAGACCCTCGGGTGCAAACCTACGGCGGCGGAGATCGCAAAGAGCCTTTCCGTCACGGAGGAAGAGGTCCTTTCCGCGCAGGAAGCGGGGGGGATCGTCTCGCTCGACAGGCCTGCCTCGGACGAGGACGGATTGAGCTATTATGACGTCCTCCCCGCCGAAACGGACGCGTTCGAGCGCTTCGAAGTGCATGACGCCGTCTCCTCCGCCCTCGACACGCTCACCGACAAGGAACGGGAGATGATCATGTACCGCTTCCGTGAGGAGCTCTCACAGGCGGAGACGGCACGGCGCATGGGCGTCTCGCAGATGTATATCTCGCGCATGGAACGGCGCGTACTCGAAAAACTAAGGGAAAAGCTCAAAAAGAGCATGGCGGAATGAAATTCGAAATCGACGGTTACGGCGCGCTCAGGGAAGCGCTCCTTTCGATCACAGCGCAGATCGCGGGGATGGGGATCTCCGAGGAAACGGTCTTCGATTGCAAGCTCGTCGTGGACGAGCTCGTCTCCAATGTGCTGCAGCACGGCGGCGGCAAGGCATATCTTCTCGTCGAATGCGGGCGGGAGATACGGATCGCCGTGCGCGGAGACAAGAAGTTCATCCCCCCCGACAGGAGCGTGTGTTCCTCCGTGACGGCGGAGCGGGGCAGAGGGCTCTATCTCGTCGATGCGCTCTCCCTCTCGAGGAGGTACAGCGACGAAGAGGGCATCCTCGTAACGATCTCCGTCAAATAATCTCTTTTGTATCAAAAAAACTCCTCCCGCGCGGGAGGAGTTTTCATATCCGAAATTATCTCATTCTCAGGGTACGGACATAGTTGAAGATCTTGTCCTTGAGCTGGGGAGTCATGTCGTACATCGCATAGCGGATCCAGACCTTGTTGAAGAATTCCGTGTTATCGCCGCCGATGCGGTAGACGGGCAGATCGCCGAACGTGCCGCGTTTGCGTGCGATGAACAGGTCGCCGAACTCGTTCTTCTCCTCGGCCGTAAGCGTCGTGATGAAGGGATCGTAGGTGTACTGCGATCCGCCGTAATCATAGGCGGGAACGGGGGGCTGAGGCGGATAAGGCTGGCGCCCGTAAGGCGTATAGGTCGGCTGAGGCGGGTATTGGGGCTGAGGCTGGTATTGCGGCTGGGGCGGGTACTGCGGCTGAGGTTCGGGTTCAGGCGCAGGCGCGGAAGCCGTGTCGGGCGTGCCGCTCTCCGCAGAGGCGAGCATCGCACGTTCGAAATCGGACAGCTCCTCGGGCTCGGGTTCAGGCTCGGGCTCGGGGGCGGGTTCGAAATCCTCGACGGCCGCCACAAGGGGCTCGGGCTCGATGACGGGCGCGGGCGTCTCCTCGGGCTCCTCTGCGAGAACCTCGGGCTCTTCCTCATCGTCGAAATCATAGTCGTACGCATCTGCATCCTCTTCTTCCGCGGCAGCCCTGTTCCGAAGGACGAGGAGCCGTACGAGGGAGAGAAGGAGCGCGCCGAGCGGGGCGATGATGAGAAGGAGGGAGGGGAGCAGGGTCCCGTCGCCGAAGAATGCCCATGACCAGCCGCTCCCGCCCGTAAGGCACGCCGCAAGGGCGAGCACAAGGACGAGAAGGAGCTGCAATGCATAGAGGATCGCCTCAAGCACGGGGGCCGTGTCCGAACCGAGACGGAAGATGCTCACAAGAAGGCAGACGAGCAGGATCGCCGCGACGGCGAGCTGCATCAGACCATAGAAGAAAACGCCCGAAGCCTGCGATTGGAACAGTTCGAAGGGAGCGAGCAGCGTCGACGCCGTGAAGGAAGAGGGGTAGACGAATGCAAAGATCGCCGCACCTGCAAAGATGAGCAAAAGGAGGTTCAGAAAGCCGATGAGCTTTTTCCGTGCGATCGCATAGATCGCCGCCGTCAGTAAGAGGGCGCCGAGGATGACGATGACGGAGAGGTCGAACGCCTCTTTTGTCAGCCCGATCGATACAGATGCGTCGCTGACCAGCAAATGGCTCAGGATTGTCGCAAAGCACTGCATCGCGAAGGACCAGAAGAAGAGCAGGCCGTAGGCAGCAAGCGAGACGGAGCAGCCGACAGACGCGGCCTTTTCCGCGCTCTCCCGCTTTACAAGGGTCAGGACGAAGGTCACGACGGACACGATCACGGCGGCGGCGAGCAGGGCGATGAGCGCGATCTGCATGATCATGGCAACTTTTGACTCCGCTCCCCCCGTGATCCCGGCCGCGGCTTCCGCAGGCGTGTTTGTAAAGGCGAGTTTTAAGGTTGTAATGCACCAGCCGAGCAGCGTCCATCCGAGGACTTGGCCGGGGGCGCCGTAATAGGTGGGCGTGAACGCGGCGACGGCCTTCCCGAGGAGGCCGATAAAGAGTCCGCCGATCGTGAGGAGCACGGTGATGAGGGCAACGATGCGGGCGCCCGTTACGCCCCCTCTGCTCTCCTCTTCATCGGGTTCCGTCCAAGGTTCCGCAGAAGTATAGGTATCTTCCATATGATTTACTCCCTATCCGCATGGCATTCTGCTCCATGCTTCAAATCCTGAATATTATATCATAGCGGTCGGCTTTTGTCAACATTGTCAATAGCAAAAAACCGCAATTCTTTTCCTTTTATGGGATTTCTTCTTTAGTCTATGAAATTTTAAGTTGTTTTATGGGGAAAATTCCTGAAAATCGCCGCTTTTTCCGCAGAAAAAACACAATCGCTTGCCATTCGTCTCCGAAAATGGTATAATACCCCGTAAGACGGGCGAAAAGGGGGAACAATGGATACAGCCTATTCCGGACTCGAACGCATTCTCGGTGACGTCCGCCGCAAAACGGGGGTGGATGCCTATCTCACGCCGCGGGGCGGGGAGGAGACGCCGATCTTCGTCAACTGGAAGGGGAGAGCGGTCACCCTCTACCTCGGCGGCAGGGGGGAGAGCGCGGAGCGCGAGGCGAAACTCGTGGGATATCTCCTCTCGGACGCAGAGGAGACACAGGACAGCTCGCCCGCAAAGCTCCTGCTCGGCGACAGCGACAAGGCATACCGCCTGCTTGCAAAGTACGGCATCGCGGACGGCGAATGCTGCGCGCTCGACATCTGCCCCGAGAAACGCAGTCAGGACGCCTTGGAACACATCGAACGGGCGGCAGAGCCCTTCGGCTTCGCCCTTCGGGCGGAGGACGGGCACATCGCGGCCGTAAAATTCACCGCGGACGGGCAGACGGGCTATGAGTTTGCACAGTTCCTGCTTCAGTCTCTCTATGAGGAAGCGGGGATCCGTGCCCGTATCGGGCTGGGGTGCGACGTCGCATCCTTTGAGGAGATTTCACTCTCCTACGGGCAGGCCGTCGCGGCGACGCGCATGAGCAAGCTGTTCGGGGGAGCGGGGCAGATCCATTCCTACCGCGAATACCTGCTTGTCCGTCTGGCGGAGGACCTTCCCGCCGAGAAGCGCGGCGAATACCTCGGCCGATTCCGTATCACGGGCGCCGCGGACGTTCTCAAGGACGAAGAACTCTTTGCGACCGCGGAGACCTTCCTCGGGTGCGATCTCAACCTCTCCGAGGCGAGCCGCGCCCTCTACATCCACCGCAACACGCTTTCATACCGCCTCGACAAGATCGAGCGGCTCACGGGACTCGACATCCGTAAGTTCTCCGACGCGGTGACTTTCCGCGTCGCCACGGTGCTTGCAAGACTGCCGAAACCGTAAAGGAGGATCCATGGAAGAGGATAAAAAGACAACCGAGCAAAAGGAAAATGAGGCACCCATGTCCGAGAACCCTGTCGAGGAAATCACTCCGACCGCAGACATGGACGGGGGAGAGACGGCCTCAAAGACACTTTCGGAGAAAAAATTCAAGCGCAATACCCGTATCATGGCGGCACTCCTTGCGATCATCTTTCTCGCGATCGGATTCCTCGCAGGCTGGGCGATCGGCGCGAACACCTTGGACGGGCGGGCGCGCGATCTTGCATGGCTCGTCGAGATCGTCGAGGACAATTATTATAAGGAAGTGGATGACGACGCCCTCTATGACGCCCTCTTCAGCGCCCTCGAACTCGACAAGTTCTGCTCCTATTATAATGAGGATGAATACAAAAAACTCAAAATGGAGAGCGTGGGGCAGAACATCGGCTATGGGATCTCCCTGCTCGCGGACGAGGACGTGCCCCGTGTCTTCCGCACGATCTACAATTCCCCCGTCGAGATCGCGGGACTCGAGAGCGGGATGTATATCTATCGGTTCGGCGCCTCCGAAGAGGAGCTTGCAAGCGGCACGACGGATGAACTCTTCGATTTTCTGACCGAAAATACCTCCTGTACGATGGAGTTCGGCTACTCCGAGGAGGACAAGAGGATCGCTTCCGTCACCGCCGCCGATTATTCCGCCGCCTACTGCGAATACAGGGACAGCGAAAAGACCTTTCGGTTCCGCGGCGAGGGGCGTAACCTCACCCTGACGGAGACGGAAGGAGGGGGCCTGTCCGTCCTCGACGACAAGACGGCTTACATCCGCCTCATGCAGTTCGAGGGCAACGCGGCGCGGGAGTTTGTCGGCTGCCTCGAGGAGATGAAGGAGCGGGGAAGGAGCGATCTCATCCTCGATCTCCGCTGCAACGGCGGCGGGTATCTCACCATTCTCTGCTCGATCGCTTCCCATCTGCTGCGCGATGCCGATGAAAAGAAGCCCGTCGTCGCGACCGCCCATTACCGCAACGGGAAGACGGAGACCTACCGTGCCAATGTAAACGATTTCTCCTCATATTTCCCCGCGGACGCACACATCCGCATCCTCGCGGACGAGAACACCGCCTCCGCCTCGGAGTCCCTCATCGGCGCGATGATCGACTACGGCACGGTCACCATGGACGACATCTACCTGCGGGAAAGCACGCTCGACGGGGAGAAGGTCGGCAAGACGTACGGCAAGGGGGTCATGCAGAACACCTTTTCGACGCCCGACGGGCGGGCGCTCAGACTCACCGTCGCCGAGATCAGATGGCCGCACGGAAACTCCATCCACGACGTCGGCGTGCGTGCCGATGCGGCGCATACCATACAGGCAGACCTTCTCGCCTCGGCGGAGAGCTTCCTCTCCCTTCTAAACGGATAACTTTCTGAGGTATTCCTCTATCACAGTCCGATCGCCGACCTCTTCCGGTCGGCTTTTTTGTTCCCCGGACGCTTGGGGAGCGTCCTGTTTGGGAGCAGAGTTTGCCTCTCCGCCCTGTACGAGGGCACGAAGGAGCTCCCTGTTCTCACGGTAGAAGGCGAGAAGCTCGCGAAGGGACTGCTTCATGCTGTCGTCACTGCCCATCATGAGTAAGACCAGAAGGATTGTTGCTTCCATGTGAGCATTGTATGCCGCTGTCAAAAAGCGGGTGACAGGCATAGAATGGGGTAAGAGGTGACTATGAAAGATTTTGCGAGTTTTGAAGGCGGCGAAGACATCGTACGGGAGGCGGAGAAGATCACGGGCCCGCTCTCGGGCAAGACGGAACAGGATCTCATGAAGGAGATCTATGCCCGTGCCTTGGCGGGCAAGCGCAGCGGCACGCTCACTAACGATCAGATCGACGCGTTCTATGCACAGATCGCCCCGATGCTCGACAGCACGAGGCGGAAGAAACTGGACAGAATCGTCCAGCAGCTCAAACGGATGTAAGACACTTGAGCGCGGAGAGGAGCGCCCGTGCTTCCCGTATTCCCTGATAGGGGGAGAAGGAGGCACGCACGAGCCCGTCGGGGAGACTTCCGAGCGCCTTGTGTGCCAAGGGGGCGCAGTGCAGTCCCCCGCGGACGGCGATATCGAAACGCTCGGAGAGAAGAGAGGCGACCTCGTCCGAAGGGAGCTTTTTATGGCGGAAGGAGAAGATCCCGCAGGCATTGGGTGGCGAGAAGACCTCATAGGAACTCATCTCCCCGACCCATTTGCAGAGCGCGGCGGTGACTTCCGTCAGATGCTCCCCGCTTCCGCGTTGCGATCTCAGAATGGTCAGTCCCTCAAAGAGGGAACAGATCGCAGGATAGGAGAGCGTCCCGCTCTCCAGTCTGTCGGGGTAGAAGGAGGGCATCTCGGGGTCGATGCTGATGCTCCCCGTCCCGCCGTAGAGGATGGGGCGGGGGGAGACGCGTTCGGAAAAGAGCAGCGCGCCGATCTGGATCGCATGGAGCCCCTTGTGCCCCGCGAGGGCGAGGAGATCGATCCCCGTCTCCTTCATATGGATGGGGATATGCCCCGCGCCCTGTGCGCCGTCGGTGAGCAGGAGCACCCGCTCGGGCAGGAGACTTCTCATTATTTTGAGATCGCAGGAGACGCCCGTCACGTTGGAAGCCGCCGTCACACAGACGATCTTAGTATTTTCCCTGACGAGGGAAGCGACCGTCTCGGGGAGAAGGACGCCGTCCGTGAGCGGCGCGATGTCATAGGTGATGACGCCCTGCCGTGAAAGGGCATACAGGGGACGGAGCACGGAGTTGTGCTCGAGGGTCGTCGCGACGACATGATCGCCCGCTTCGAGAACGCCGAGAAGGGCGATGTTGAGCGCCTCCGTACAGCTCCTCGTGAAGACGGCGCGGTCGAATCCGTAGCCGCCGAAGGTCTCCGAGAGGAGTTCACGGCAGGACAGGACGTGCTCGGCGTGGGCGAGCGACAGGCGGTGCCCGCTGCGGCCGGGGTTTGCACACGCCCGCATGGCGGAGAGGACGGCATTCCGCACGGCGATCGGCTTCGTGCCCTCCGTCGCGGCATTGTCAAGATAGATCATATTCATCTCCCTGAATCAGAATATCCTATTATACGAAGGAAGGGAGCCAATCATGACGAATTTGGCGGTTTTCAAATCGCGCGCACAGGCGCTCGACTGTGTATCCTTTTTACGACGGAAGGGGATCCCGTCGCAGGCCATCTCCACGCCGCAATCGGCAAGGGTGGGTTGCGGCCTCTCGGTACGGTTCGAAGAGACCTTTCTGAGCCGCGTACGGATGCTTCTGTCCCAAAAAAATTATACCTCCTTCTCGGGGTATATGAAGTCCCAAGGCGGAGGGTATGTGTATCTGTAACGCGCGGGAGGAGGTCGGGCGAGAATGCTTGCATTTTTTGTCGGAGCGTGATACAATCAAGGCATGGAAGAACTCTTAGCCGAACTCGAACGCCTGTACCCCGATGCAAAGCCCGCGCTCGTCTACACGACCCCCTACGAGCTTCTCGTCGCGGTCATTCTCTCCGCGCAGTGCACGGACGAGCGGGTAAACAAGGTCACGGCGGTGCTGTTTGAACAGTATGCAACGCCCGCCGCGATGGTCACGCTTTCACAGGAAGAACTCGAAAGATACATCTACTCGTGCGGTTTTTACCGCAACAAGGCGGCGCATATCCTGTCCGCCTCAAGGGACATTCTCGAAAAATTCGGCGGAGAAGTGCCGCAGACTTTAGAGGAGCTGAGAACGCTTGCAGGGGTGGGGAGAAAGACGGCAAACGTCGTCTACTCGGTCGCCTTCGGCGGGGCGGCGATCGCCGTCGATACACACGTCTTCCGCGTCTCCAACCGAACGGGACTCGCCCGCGGGAAGACGCCCGAAGAGGTCGAGGAAGGGCTGATGAAGGCGATCCCCGAGGCGAAGTGGGCAAAGGCGCATCACTGGCTCATCTGGCACGGGAGAAAGGTCTGCCATTCCCAACGTCCCGATTGCACGGCTTGCACGCTGAAACAGTGGTGCGCCTATTTCCGCGACGGGGGCAGGGGCTGACATTGTGCACGGAAAAGACCTGAATAGAAGGGTATAATTCACGCCTCCTTCGGCAATAACAGCCGCAGGAGGTTTTTTATGACCAATCTGACCGCAAAGGATCTGGATGTACTCAGTCACATTCTCACGGGAGAGGAAATGGCGTGCAAGAAGGCGAGGATCTACGCCAACACGCTGACGGACGTCGCACTCGCGCAGGAAATGAGTGAGATCGCAAACGCTCACGCGGAGAGATTCTCCGCACTGTATGCACTCATCGGAGGGAAAAAGGCATGAAGGGAAGCAAGCAAGAGACCACACTGTCCGAAAAAGACGCGCTGCAGGACCTTCTCGATTGCGAGAAGCTGCTCATGAACTACTACGCCGCCGCGCTCACGGAGGGGAGCTGCAAACCCTTCCGCAAGGAGATTTTGAAGCATTATACGATGCACGCGGACACACAGTTTCAGGTATTCGAACAGATGCTCTCCCGCGGCTATTACGAGGTCCAGCCCGCCGCGAAGATGCTCATCGACCAGAACGCGGAGAAGTTCTCCAAGGTGCAAAAGCAGATCGCCGCTTCCTGAGGGATAGAAGGCGGAACTTCCGCACAGACTGTTACGGGAGGGAGTATGGCGAAAAAGAAGAAAAAGTACGCGCACAACCCGCGCTACTGCATGATCCGACCCGACGCGGCAAAGACCGACGATGAGGACATCGTCCCGACGGGTCAAAGCTGAAAAAAAGAGACGCACGGAGTGATCCGCCGCGTCTTTTTTGGTGAAAGGAAAACCACGCGATCGTCGCGCGGCTCAAAAGAGGCTTTGCCGCGAAGTAAGAATCCCAAAGAACGGAGTCCGGTCTTGCCCGCCCCCAAAAAGCACAAACGTAGCAAAAGGTGCATACAATGACGGTATGAACCTTCACACCTCCGCGCTCTTTGATCTTCGTCATACCTATGCAAAGGAGTACCTCGAAATGTTTTCCTATCCTTGGGAAGCGCTCGGAGGGATCGGGGATTTTTTGAGAACTTTTACGGCCGATCTTCCCGACGATTTCCAAGAAATCGAAGAGGGGGTTTTCGTACATGGTACCGCCAAAATTGCTCGGAGTGCAGAAATCAGGCCGCCATGTCTCATCTGCGCGGGTGCACAGGTGCGCAGCTCTGCATACCTGAGAGGGAACGTCCTCGTCGGGGAGAACTGCGTCGTCGGCAACTCCACCGAGCTCAAAAACTGCATCCTGTTCGACGGCGTCGAGGTCCCGCATTTCAACTATGTCGGGGACAGCATCCTCGGCTACCGTGCCCATCTCGGGGCGGGGGCGGTCTGTTCGAACGTGCGGTTGGACCGCGGGGAAGTCTTCATCCACGGCGAAGATCATGTCCCGACGGGGCGGTATAAGGTCGGCGCGTTCGTCGGCGACGGGGCGCAGGTGGGCTGCAACAGCGTGCTCGCCCCCGGCTGTGTGCTCGGACGGGGCGTCAGGGTACTGCCGCTCTCCTTCGTCAGGGGCTGTGTTCCCCCGCCCGAATCATAAAAATAATCACATTGTGTACAAAAATCTCTTGCATTCTCCGCCGATTTGTGATATGATAGCGTACAATCATGGAAGAGAAAACAGAAGAGGTCCAAACGCAGAGCGCGCCCGATACCGCCGCGCCTGAACAGCCTTCAAAGAAAAAAAGAGCGCTGACGCTCCTGAAAAAATTTGCCAACAGATACCTGATCGTCGCTTTCTCGGGGATGGCGAACGGGCTCTTTTGCACGCTCATCGCGGGGACGATCATCTGCCAGATCGCCCGAATCTTCGGCGGCGCGACGAGCGGGGTGGAATTTTTCAACCTCTGTTACCGCTTTCTGAACGGGATCGGGACGTTCGCAAAAGTCATGATGGGCGCGGGGATTGGCGTCGGCATCGCCTATGCCCTCCAAAGCTCGAAAATGGCAATGGCGTGCAGTGTCGCCGTCGGCATCTTTTCGGCGAATGCCCCGACCCTCATCGGCTATGTCATGGGCGAGAACGTGCTCTCCGCGTCCGTCCTCATCGCGACGGGGAATCCCATCACTTGCTATCTTGCATCCGTCGTCGCCTGTGGACTCGGCACACTGGTCTCGGGAAAGACAAAACTCGATATTCTGATCGTCCCGCTTGTCAGCATCCTCTCGGGCGGGCTCATCGCCTGTCTTTTGGGGACCCCCGTCGAATGGCTCATGGGCGAGATCGGCGCGGGCATCAACGCTGCTGCCGAACTTCACCCCTTCTGGATGGGGCTTATCATCTCCGTTGTGATGGGGCTGCTTCTGACCCTTCCCACCTCGAGCGCGGCGATCGGCGTCTCGATCGGGCTCAAAGGGATCGCCGCAGGGGCGGGCGTCGCGGGGTGCTGTGCACATATGATCGGCTTTGCCGTCGCGAGCTTCCGCGAGAACAGGTTCTCGGGCCTCATCGCACAGGGCCTCGGGACCTCGATGCTCCAGATCCCCAATCTGAAGAACCCGAGAATTTTGATTCCCGCCGTCGTCGCGTCCGCCGTCGTGGGGCCGATCTCGACCTGCCTGTTCAAATTGCAGGCGACGCCTGTCGGCGCAGGGATGGGAACGGCGGGCCTCGTCGGCGTCATCGATATGATCGGCGCCTCGGCGGGCGTGATTGCGACATGGCAACTCGTCTTGGGGATCATCCTCGTCTGTTTCGTGCTCCCCGCCGCGATCGCCTTCGGTGTGAGCGAACTGCTCCGAAAGATCGGCTGGATCAAAAAGGACGACATGAAGATCGAACTGTGACCCGTTCGGCCGCCCTCAGAAGTCAAACAGATCGTTCGGCGTGATGTCGAGATAACGGCACAGCTCCCTGATCTGCGCATAATTCAATTCGAAAATGCCGTTTTCAAAGCGGCTGTACTGTTGTTGCGTCATGAGCATATGTGACGCAACTTCTTTTTGCGTCAGTTTTAAGCTCTTCCGCGCTTGTTTCAGATTTTCTCCTACGGCCTTACTCAGTTCCATAGAAAAATTATCACCACAAAGTGATGTAAAATGCTTGACTTACATCACTTTATGATGTAATATGAAAGAAAAATATTCAGGAGGAACAAATGAACAAGAGACTTTTTTGTGGCGTTTTGGCGCTATCGATTTGCCTGACGCTCGGGCTTGCGGCGTGCGGGAACGAGACGGGGAACAATGAAAACGGCGGTCATGTCCACACGGCCGATTCGTTTGGTTCGGACGAGGACATTCACTGGAAAGTCTGTACGGATTGCGGCGAGAAGTTCATCGAGGAAGACCATAAATACAACGGCAGCAACACCTGCACGGAATGCGGCTACACCATTCCCGAGACGGCGGGGCTCGAATATGAGCTCAACGAGGAGACGGATACCTACTCCGTGGAGGGCATCGGCACGGCGGGGGACGTCGAGACCCTCTATATTCCCGCCTATCATGACGGCAAGAGGGTGACGGAGATCGGCTACGGCGCCTTTTTCGAATGCACTTTTACGGCGGTCAAGATCCCTTCAACGGTGGAGCGCATCGAGGGAGCGGCATTCACTGAATGCAACGCTTTGACGGAGGTGAAGATCCCCGACAGCGTTACATTCTCCAAAGCATTTGGCGGAAATGCCCTCTTGAAAAGCGTCACATTCGGCAAAAACAGCAAGTTAGAGACGCTCGGCAAGGGTTCGTTTGGCTATTGCCCCGAGCTGACTTCCGTCAATCTTCCCGACGGCGTGCGGCTCATCGAGGACGATACCTTCGAAGAGAGCAAAATCTATACCGATAAAAGTTTTTGGACGGACGGCATTCTCTATGTTGGCAATCATATGATCGCGACGGATGAGACCGTCTCGGGCAAAGTCACCGTCCGCGAGGGGACAAAGACGATCGCAGAGGCCGCATTCCAGGACAGCGGGGATGTGACGGAAGTTGTCCTTCCCGAAAGTCTGGTCGCGCTTCACGATTATATTCACGATATGACAAAAAGAGAGGCGAAGAGCGTCGTCATTCCCAAGGGTGTCGAGATCATCGGGTCAAACGCGTTCAGCAGTTTTTATGGCGTGGATCACATCTCCGTGGAGAGCGGAAATGCCTTTTACAATGACGGAAACGGTGCGAACTGCCTCATCGAGACGGCGACAAACAAACTGGTTTTGGGGAGCAACGACACACAGCTCACGGCCGCCATGGGGATCAAGGAGTTTGGCTATTTCGCTTTCCGTGGGTGCAATTTTGAGAGCTTCACGATCCCCGACGGCGTGACAAAGCTCGAAGTGGCCACATTTGCCGGATGCGCAAATCTAAAGAGCGTTGAGATCCCCGCAAGCGTGACAGAGCTCGGATATGAGATGTTTTCGGAATGCGATAAGCTCCAAAACGTTGTCTTCAAGGGTTCGGTGAATGACTGGAAGGCTTTGACCGAAAAGAGTGAAGGATGGGACGACGGCGCGCAAGAAATCGCGTTCACGATTACTTGCAATGACGGACAGGCTCCAAGGACGGAACGGTGATCGCTTGACTTTTGCATTGTCCGATTGAAACCCCCCTCGCTTCGGCGAGGGGTTATTTTACGGGATCATGCAGACTTTTTTGCGATAGGCGAATTTCAGGATCAGGGCAGAGACAACTGCCGTTGCAACTTCCGTGATCGGGAATGTCCACCAGACGGCATTCACGCTGCCCGAAAGCGTAAACAGGTACGCGATGGGGAAAACAAAGAGGCAGAGCCTTAAAAACGAAATGAGGAGGGGGAAAAGCGCGTAGCGGAACGCCTGTAAAACGCCCTGTACCGCAACGCTGAACGCCATAAAGATGTAGCCGAGGCTCGTAATTCGGATCGCGACAGTCACGGTGGAGCGGATGGCTTCGCTTCCCTCACCGCTTGCCATGCCGAACAGCTCGGCGAGCGGGCCGGCGAGGCATTCGAAGAGTACCGTGATCGCGGCGGCAACGATCAGAGAATCGAGGATCCCGAATTTGATACACTCCTTCACGCGCTGTCTGTTTTGCAGGCCGTAGTTAAAGGACAAAACCGAGATGATGGTATTGGATAATCCGAAGGACGCAAACAGCGCGAATTGCATGATCTTGTAGTAGATTCCGAAACTGCCCTGCAACAGTTCGGCGGTCTCTGTTTGTTCGGCCGTCCCGAGGATGCTTGTCATGCCGAGCATCATCACGGAGAGCAGTCCCTGCATCAGCGCGGCGGAGATCCCGATCTTATAGATCCCTTTGATGACCGCCCGGCTCGGCTTGATCGCTTTGAAACTGTTTTTGATCTCTCTGTTTGCAAGGTGGTGGAAGAGCATCGCAACGATCAGGGATACGATCTGGCCGATCACCGTCGCCCATGCGGCGCCGTCAATGCTCATGTGACAGGGGTAGATAAAGACATAGTCGAGCACGATATTCAGGACCGCGCCAGAGATCTGGGAGATCGTGGAATACAGAGTTTTGCCCGTGCTTTGCAGAAAGCGTTCGTAAACGGTAAAGCCGATCGCGCCGAAGGAAAGACAGCAGCAAATTTTCAAGTAACTCGTGCCCATTTCGGCGGCTTTGGCGTTTCCGCCCGCCTGCATGGAGATGAACCATCGGCAGCCGAACAGCCCGAAGAGGAGAAATACGGCATAGATGCATACGCCGAGAAAGATACTGTTGCCGACGATCCGCGTCGCCCCGCCGCCGTCCTTTTCTCCCAACTTTTTGGAGAGCAGGGCGTTGATGCCGACACCCGTACCGACGCCGACCGCGATGATGAGCAGTTGGATGGGGAAGGCATAGGTAAGGGCAAGGTTGCCCGCGATGCCGTCCTCGCCCATATTGATGACGAACGCCGTGTCTACAATATTATAGACGGATTGCAGGATCATGGATACGATCATCGGCAATCCCATTTTCCATATGAGTTTGTGCATCGGCGTTGTTTCCATTTTGTTTTGTTTGATCTCTTCCATTTCGGCTCCTTAAAAAAATAAGTGCGTAAGCCCAAAGCCGGACTTACGCACAAAAATGCTACTCACTTGATAGTATCATTATATCACATTTCGGCAAAAAAAGCAACCGATTTTTGATTCCCCGCTTGCAATTTTCGTTCTACGCGTCATTCTGAGCGTAGAGAAGAATCCCGAGGATGAAAGTTCGGACTCCGTTTTTCGGGATCCTTCGGGACTTGCTCTTCGGACTTCGTATAGCCTTTTCGGCTCAGGATGACGCGGTAACACGGGGGCCGAGATGCCCACCTCAGTCACCTGCGGTGACAGCTCCTCCTTAGGAGGAGCCATGCAGCCCCCTCCGTGGGGGAGGAGCGGCGTCATGCAGCCCCCTCCGTGGGAGGGGGGTAGGGGGGTGGGGCGAGTTCTAAATCACGGCGCGAAGCAAAACCACGCTTTTGCGGCAGCGCACTCAATTTGCCGAACCCCTTCGGCTTAATGTCGGGGAGAGCGATGTCGAGCCGCAACCCAATATCCCAGAGGGTAACATTCCTCGAACGTATTTATTTGCGAGCAACACCCCTTCCGTCACGGCAAAGCCGTGAC
>CANQLW010000009.1 GCA_947624805.1 uncultured Clostridia bacterium
CCAGGCGCCGAGCCTCACGGTACCCTCCTGCACGCTGTATTCCGTATCGGGGCTGCCCTGTGCGTAGGCGACGAGCTCGAGCCCGTTGGGAACATTGCGGTACAGACCCTTTCCGTCCGTCGTGAACGTTTCATTGCCCTCTTCGATTTCGAAATCTTCGAGGTACGTGCACTGCGCAAACACTGCACGGCCCATTTCGCTGAGTGTCGCGGGAAGAGTGATGTGCTTGATCCCCGTTGCAAAGAACGCCGCTTCACCGAGCAGTTCCGCCGAGGGGATCTGAGCATCCTCGAACGAGACGCAACCGTAGAAGGCTGCAGCGCCGAAGATTGAGACGTTCGGCATATCGACACTTACGAGGTTCTCACATTCATAGAAGGCATAGCTGCCGAGCACTTGGCAGTTCGGGATGTTCACCGTCTCGAGCGAAGTGCAATCCCTGAATGCAAGGCTGTTGATGAGTACCGCCGCGGGCAGATCGATGTTCACGAGAGATGCATCGAGATAGAAGGCATTGATGCCGACAGTCTCGACGTGGTCCGCCGTGACGGATTCGAGATTCTGGCACGCCATGAAGGCGCTTTCGCCGATATACTCGACGTTGTTGAGATCGAGTGAGGTGAACCCGCTGAAGCCCGCGAAGGCGTACGGTCCGATGATCGTGAGCGAATCGGGGAAGGCGATATCCCTGATACGGTTATTGACGTAAAAAGTATCTCCCGTTTGTGCCGCCCAGATGAAGGCGCCATAGCCGACGTAGGAAAGACCCTCTTCCAAAGTGATCTTTGTGAGATCGGGGCAATAGGCGAATGCAAAGTTCCCGAACGTCTCGATGGAATTGGGCACTGTGATCGACGTAAGTCCCGTGTAGTAGAAGGCGTAATTCCCGAGCGTTTTCAGGCTGTGCGGAAGCTCGATCTCCTGTACGGGGATATTGCTGAACGCATTCCTGTCGATGAGCTCGAGCCTGCTCCCCTCTGCGAACTTGATATTCTCGAGGGAGATACAGTTGTCGAACGCGAAGGGACCGATCGACTGCATGGAAGCGGGGAAAGTGATCCCGCCCAAGGAATCGCAATAGCGGAACGCGCTCATGCCGATCGAGGTGACGCCTTCGGGGATGGAGACCTGTTTGAGCGCCGAGCAGCGGAAGAAGGAGCAGTAAGGGATCTCGCCGAAATCGCCGCCGAGGAACACGACATTCTCCAATGCACTGTTATAGGCGAAGACCTGATCGCCGAGATGCTGCAGTGTCGTCGGAAGGACAAGCGTCCTGAACGAGCAGTTGTAGAAGGCATAATCGCCGATGCTCTCCACGCCCTCGGGAATGATGAGCGTGTCAACGCTGATGGCGGAGTAGGCGTAAGCGCTGGGACCGATCTCGGTCACGGGCGTCCCCTCTTCGTCCGTGTCGAGCTTGAACGCCGTGTCACGGTAAGCGGGAGGTGCAAGGACGAGCGCGTCGCCGCGATAGAGGAAACTGTACTCCGTACCGCCGAGCGTCACGGTCTTTGCCGTCAGGTAACGGTTGCCGTCGTGGACGGTGAGACGGTTGAGACGGCTGCAGCCGAAAAACGGGTAGGAATCCACGTCGGCGAGCGTCGAACGCAGACCGAAGTTGACTTCCTCAAGGTTGCTACAATTGTTGAACACGTCACTTCCGAGATAGGTAACGCCGTTGAGATTGACCGTCGAGAGCGCTCTGCAGTTGCCGAAGACGGAAGCGTTCAGGCGGCTGATACGGACGTTGTTATGGAGATAGAAGTTGACGAGTTTGGAGCAGTTGTAGAAGGCCCGTGCCCCAATCACTTCGATGTTGGAGTAAACATTGACTTCCTGCAAAGAGGTACAATCGGAGAATGCCTGATTGCCGATGCTCGTCGCGTAGATGTCGACGCTCTTGAGCGCTGTGTTCGCATAGAACATCGCCGTGCCGATCATCGTCTTTGAAGACATTTTGATCGAAGTAATGCCCGGGCAGACGCCGAAGACATAGCTTTCCGCATAGGACACGGAGGAGATATCGATCTCGGAGAGTGCAAAGCAGGAGGAAAATGCCTGTGAATAGAGCGCTGTAGCCTTCGAGAGATCGAATGCCGTGAGCGCAGAGCACATATAGAAGGCGCTTGCACGGATGTTGATGTTCTTGGCGGTACACTTGTCGCTGTACTCGAAGCCGCCGACCACATGACCGTCATCGGCAAAGCAGCGCACGCGCTGTCCGTTTGCATCGACGAAGGTGTAGGCGTTGAAATCGTCATCCCAGTAGGCTTCGGTGTACCAATATACATTCTTGAGTTTGGAGCAACCCTCGAAGGCGGATTCGCCGATCGTTTCGAGCGTCGCGGGAAGGAAGACCGTTTCGAGATTCGTGCATCCGCAGAAGGATGCAAGCCCGATCGTTGTCACACCCGACGGCACGATGAGCGTCTTCATGACCGTATTCTGATAGAACGGTCCCGCTGTGCCTTCAAGATAGTGTCCGATCGTCATGATGCCGAGGTTTGCGGGGATCTGGACGACGCTGTCCGCCCCATTGTAACCGTACAGATAGGTGCTGACGATCTCGTATTTTTCCCCGATCCTGATCGTGAGACTCGTCGAATAATCGACTCCCCTGTATCTCCACGAGACGCTGATCCGCCCAACGCCCTGATCGAGCGTCGTCATCACGCCGTTGCTTGTAACGCTGACTTTATCGGGCGTCAAAGAGCTCCAGGTGAGATTTTCGGGCGTCGCATACCAAGGATTATAGGTGAGCGAGAGCGTCGATGTCACGCCGCTGTCCAAGGAGATGACGTTGTTGTTCCCGACCTTGACCTTGAAGGCGCCGAGCGTATAGGAATCAAAGTACACACTGACGGCGGGGACACTCTCTGCGGCCTTATCCGCGACCTCGACCTCAAACGAATAGCTGTAATTCTCAATTGAGGGATAGAGCGGCGTGACCGTCACAGTGGTCTTGCCCGCCTTCTTCGCATAGATGAATCCGTCACGGACTTCAACGACGCCGGGGTTCGCATAGGAGATATTCAGGGCGGAGGGATCGACCTTGGAAGGCAGGGTCGTGAGTTCATAGGAATACGCGTCGCCGACGGAAAGATCGATCGTCGTGAAAGCGAGTTCTGTCCCCTCGTGCTTCATGGAGATGCTCTCCACGCTCTCCCACCTGAGCGGGATGATGTAAGCGCCCGTGTTGAGGGCATAATCCTGCAAGAAGATCCCGATCTGGTTGGAACTGTTATTGATACGGTTCGCCTTGAATGCCTCGATATAATCAGTAATGTCGACGGTCACCTTCGTGATCGTGTTCCTGCCGCCGTAGACAGGGATCGGGTACTCGGTGAGGAAGGTGAGATCCGACCCGTTCGACGTCGTGCTCGAGAAGAGCTGCAGGCACTCGATGTAGTGGTTATCGCTAACATACAGATCGAGGTAGACGGTCTCGTTGTCCTCCCTGTCGTAGACCGTTCTGATCTCATAATCCTGAAGGCTGGGCATCTCATAGTCGACATAGAAGGAGAATTCCCAAGTGTTTCCGCTTGCGTTCTCCCCGCCCTCGTAGTCGAGCGCAGCCGTCAGGGTGACGTTGTATTTGGTATTATTTTTGAGGTTGAGCGTGAGAGGATCGATCTCGAGCTCGATGAGAGCGGGACCGCCCTCTCTCGATTTCCCGACTTCGTAATCCGTCCTCTCGTACACGACTTCGCCCGTCGCCGCCTCGCTCACGACGGCTTTCACCGATTTCGCCGAACGCAAAAGTCCCGCATAGACGGCGTACAGCTCATAGATCCCGTAATCGGAGCCTGTGACGGCGATCTTATCGACCGAGCTCTCCACGATCGGGGTATCCTGATCTTCGTGGATCATGACGTACTCGCCCATGCTCATGTAGTTCTCACGCGAGCGGTAGTACTTGCCGATCACGATGGATTCATACACATCCGCCTGAAGTTTGTCCTCGTCACGGACGGAGGAATCGAAATAGGAGGCGGAAACGTCATAGGCGGACTTATCGAACATGGGCGCATCCAGCCAGTTGCCGTAGAAGCCCATGAACGGAATGCTCAGTTCGATGTTGACGGTCGCGGAGTTCTGCTCGATGAAGCGGAGGTACCCCTCGACGAACATACCGTTTGTGAAGTGCTCGTTGAGGTAATCCTTGTCCTCGTCCGTCAGGGTGAGCGTGAAGACGAGTTCTGCGTCCGTGTTGCCCGCAACGGTCAGAATGCCGTCCGCATACGTCACGCCCTCGCCCGCTTTTGCGAGCTTCACAACGGCGTCGTTGAAGAGGTATGCCTTCTCGGCGACGGTGATGCCGTCCGACGACATCGTCTCCGTCATGACATATTTGTCGAGCTCGTAGGTCTTTGCGACAGCGGACGTATTATTGATACGGAAACGAAGGGTGTATTTCCCCTCTCTGTCGGGATCGTCGCCGAGCTCGAGCTTCGTCTTGTCGCTCCCCTTCACATAGAGGTAAGCGTCCGCATTGATGGTATTCTTGATGTCGGCAAGCCCGGCGCCCTGCTTTCTCGGGGAGTAAGGATTCCCCTCTTCGTTGAGCGCGATGGTCGCCGTAGACATCAGGAGCTGATACATGAGTTCGTTGCGCTCCCGCTTGCTCTTTTCGGGATATTTCTCGGCAAGATATTGACGGATGAGCGTCGAGATGCCCGCAACATTCGGCGTCGCCATGGAGGTACCGCTGTAAACGCCGTAGCCGCCGAGAACGGCAGAGGTGATGAATCCGCCGTGTGCGGTGACATCGGGGAACAGCCTCAGATCGGACGTCGTCCCCCACGAGGAGAAATCGCTCATGAAAGGACCCGCTTTATAGTCTTGATCCAGAGTGATCGTCCCCTCTCTCTGCGAGATGAACTGTTTGGCGATGTCCATCGTGATTGTACACGTCGGGATCTTATACCCCGTTCCGACGGAAGCATTGATCACGCCCGAGGCGTTGTTATAGATGATACAGCCGATCGCGCCGTAGCTCGCCGCGACCTTTTGCTTGTCCTCAAAGCTCGTATTGCCGCGGGAAACGACTGCGATCGTGTTCCCGTCCGCGAACTTTGCACGGATATCGCTCGTATAGTTGTGGTTTTCGCCGTAGCCGCCGACGACGACGTAATTGAAGGTCTTGCTCTTGGCGTCGCCGAGAAGGGTGTTGAGGAAGTCGAGTTCCTGACCCGCGCTGTTGCGTGCATTGTTGAAGTAGACCGCAACCGAGTTATTGGCGAGGAAATAAGGCGAAAGTTGTCCGCTGACCGATGCAACGGAGAGCGCGCCGTTATAGATCGAGGGCGAGCTTACCGTACCGCTGTCGGGGTTCGTGGCGAGGTTGGTGTTGCCATATGTACCGTTGAACGCGGAGGAATAGCTGTTGCCCGCCGCGACGATGAGCGAAATGCCCATTTCACGGATGGTATCATAGATCTTGTTGACGGATTCATCGTCCGTGACACGCGAGAAGCCGCACGACATACCGAGGGACATATTGATGACGTCCACGTCGAGCAGAGCGGCATCGTTGAGCGCGGCGATGATGTCCACCGTCTCGCCGCCCGTGTCATTGACATCGTCGGAAAAGACCTTGAAGATCGCCAGCTGCGCATCGACTGCAACACCCTTGAACGTGGGATCCCCGTTCTCGTTCGTGTTGAAGTACATATTCGTATCGGAGGGCAGCGGCGTATAATCCACAGTCTCTTCGTAGCCCGTGATGATCCCCGCGACGTGCGTGCCGTGCGAGGAGGCAACGGGGAAGACGTCCGCGTCGTTGTCTGCATAGTCGAACTGGAACGGCACCTTCGCGTTGTAATAGAGGTCGTCCTCGTCGACGTCCGCCACCCTCGTCTGGGCGGCGAGTGCATTGTTTGCGACCGCCTCGGCGACTTTATCCTTCGTGAGCGTCTGCACTTTCGGCATCGTCTTAAAGGCGTTATGCGTGTAGTCGAGCCCCGTATCGAGGATGGCAACGACGACGCCCGATCCCGTATAGCTGATCCCCGTCGTATCGTAAATGCCCGTGGAATAGGCGTTTACGGGATTGAAGACGGCGTCTGCCGTGGGAACGGAGTATTGCTCGGAGAAGATGATGTTCCTGACGCCGCGGATGGACGAGATCGCGCTAAGATCGCTCTCCTTCACGGTGAGCGCAACACCGTTGACGATCCCGCTGTAGGAATACTCCGAGCTGTACGGGATCCCCTCGCGGTCGAGTGTTTGCAGGAAAGCGTCCTGCTCGGCTTTACGGTCGACGGACAGCTTCTTGCCCGCAGCGGAAAGCGCATAGTCCGAAAGGCTCTTATAGGCGGAAACGGCGCCGAGGGAGAGGAAATCCTCCGAAAGGCTCTTTCCGTCGAGCTCAACGATGACTTTGCGGGATTCGTGCGATGAGGCGTACTGAGCATACTCCCCGCCCGCCATGAGCGCATTCGCCCGATCGGATAGCGTCCGCCCGAATTCATCGGTGACGTTCGTGATCCCGTCGGCAGAATTGACGCGCTGCGACGCGGAGACGTCGGTCCCCTGCGCTCCCTCTGTTGCAACGTCGGACACGCCGAGCGAAACCTGTGACAAGACAGGCTGCAGAGCGATCGTTCCGACGAGCGATAGCGAGAGCATTGTTAAAGCGATTTTTCTCAAAATGACCCTCCTCGTCCGAAATTACGGACATGATGTATGATTTTATACTCCTGATTCGTCATATTCTCAAAGGCGCGCTTGTTCCCCCCCGAAATCGGGAGGGAAAAGCAGTATTTGAATGAAACTTTTGTGAAAGTTTTCCGTCAGGCCTGTTCGTCGGCATCCGCCGCTTCGATGTTCACAAAGGTTGCATCCGCATTTGTAACGCTGAACTGGCTCTTGAAGGCCCCTTCCTCATACTTCGACGCATCTTTCACGTGGATCGTAAGGGAATTACATCCATAGAAGATCCTGTTGCTTGAGGTCTTCGCGGGATTTGCGAGGACCGCATCGCCTGCAAACCAGATATCGGTGAGTTTCGCACAGTTCTTGAAGATGGCATTTGCATTCAACGCGTCGGCCGTGAGGGTCGAAGGAAGTTTCACCGTCGTAAGCGCAGTCGCGCTCGTGCTTGCCATCTCAAACAAACTTGCACCCAGTGCGGTGATCTGAGTTGCACTGAGATCTACCGTGACAAGGGAAGCGCATTTATTGAATACATTTGTCCCAAGTGTTTTGACACTTGCGGGAAGCGTGATCGATGTGATCGCCGTCTCCGAAAAGGCGTAGTTCCCGATCGATTCGAGCACAGATCCATCCGCAAAAACAATCTCAGCGAGCGAAGTACATTTCTGGAAGACATATTGCCCGAGCGTTGTGACGGTTGCAGGAATCGTGACCGTCGTGAGTCCCGTCTCGGCAAAGGCATAGTTGCCGATCGATTCGATCGAAGGATTCGATCCGAACGTAACCTCCTTTAACGATGCACTCTTCCTGAAAACGCTCTGTCCGATAGACACAAGCGAATCGGGAACGGCAAACGAAGAAAGTTTTGTCTGATAGAATGCGTAATCCCCCAAAGCCGTCAGGTTCGAATAGTTGTTGACAGTCTCCAGACTCGTGCAGCCATAGAAAGTGTACGCCGAAACAGATGTGCGTCCGTTGAGATCGACGGAAGTGAGCCCCGTGCACCAACCGAATGCCCCGTTGCTGTTCCCGGGCGATGTTGCGCTGCTTCCTGCATTTGAACCCGCGGTAAGGACAAATGTCGCGGGAAGAGAGAGCGTCTGAAGAGCAGAGCAACCTGCAAAAGACCCCTTTTCAATATGAGTTGCTTCATATGTCCCGTCTGCCTTCGGATTGAAGGTGAGCGATTTGATCTTTGTGCACTTGAAGAACGCATCTTCGCCGATGAGCGTCACGCTCGCGGGAACGCTGAGCTCGAGATCCAGCGCGGCATCCTCATAGAAGGCATATTTGCCGATTTCCTGCAGACTGCCGAGAGCGCCGAAATCAAATGTCTGCAGTGCAGTACACTGATAGAATCCGTATGCGGGGATATTCAGGAGCGCACTCCCCTCTTCGAAGTCTACTGTTGCAAGCGACTTGCAGTTGTAGAATACGCCCTCTTCCCTCTTGGTCCCGTTTGCGATCGTCTGGACGGATGCGGGGATCGTGATGGATTTCAGGGCCGTTGCCTGAAATGCGGCAATGCCGATCGAAGTGCAGGTACTTGTTCCCGCAAAGGTAACGCTTTCAAGTTTTGTCGCTCCCGTGAAAGCATAATTGCCAATGCTCTTCACAGATGCGGGGATCGTGACCGTCGTAAGCGCCGTGCACCCTTGGAAGGCGTAATTTCCGATCGACGTAAGGTCTTCGGGGAGCGTAATGGATTTGAGGTTTGCGTTGTTATAGAATGCGTAGTCGCCGATCCCGTACGTATCGATCGTTTCACCGCTTGCAAGTTTGATACTCTCGGGAAGCGTCAAGTTGGTTTCACTGCCTTTATATCCGATGAGGAAGTACGCATCATCTGCAGTCATGAAACTGTAATTGCCATCTTCGCTGGTCGGGAATGCACCCTCGAGTTCACCCTCGTCGGTGATCGTGATCGCGTATGCCGCGACATACCCATTCCCCGTGTCGCCGATCGTGAGTTTCAGCGAGCTCTTGTTGACGACAAGGAAAAGTTTGATACAACCTTGGAACGCACTCGTGCCGATCTCCGTCACGCTTGCGGGGATCTCAACACCCATGATCCCGACGCAGTTTTCAAATGCACGCTGCGGGATAACTTCGAGCCCTGCGGGGATCACCGCCTCCTGCAAAGCAGAGCAGCCGCTGAACACATAATTGCCGAGCTTGGCGACATGATCGACGTCAACAGATGTGAGCGCCGTGCATCCGTAGAAGGCATAGGCGCCGAGTTCCGTCATACCGCCAAAGGTCACGCTCTCGAGTGCCGTACATCCTCCGAAGGCACCCCTGTTTTCTCCGGAATTTGAGGATCCGTCCGTAAACGTAACGCCGTTCGGAAGCGCCAGCGTTTCCAAAGCGGTCGCATCTGCGAAGGCCGCCTTTCCAAGCGTAACGCCCTCTTTCAAGGTGAGCGAGGAAAGCGCTTTATTGCCATAGAATGCCGATGCGCCGATTGAATCAATACTTGTAAGATCCAAGGAAGTAAAGGATTGATTGTAGAAGGCCTTATCTGCAATTTCGGTGAGTCCCGAGAGATCTGCGTTTGTGAAGCCGTTTGACGCACCATAGGATCCAAGGTGGAAAGCATCGTTCCCGACACTTGCGACTTTGGTGAAGTCGAGCGTCTTAAGCGCGGTGTTACCATAGAATGCGTAGGCACCGATCGTCGCTTTTCCCTCTCCCTCTGCGAATGTAACGCTCGCGAGTTTCGCGTCACCATAGAATGCGTAGGCACCGATTGTCGCCTTCCCCTCTCCCTCTGCGAACATAACGCTCGCGAGGTTCGTGTTACCTGCAAAAGCGCCTCTGCTTGTTGTACTTGTGCTCGATCCGTCACCGATCACGACATCCGATGCAAGGATGATGCTCTTAATAGCGGTACAACCCGCAAACGCTGCACCGCCGATGTACGAAACGCCGCTGAGATCGAGATCTCCGGACGCGGACACGACTTTGCTGCAAGAATAGAAGCAAGCGGTACCGATCGAAGAGATCTTGTCAAAGGGGACAGTCTCAAGTTTGGCACAGGAGGCAAAACTGTAATTGGCAAGAGCGAGTTTGCCGTCGCCCTCGATCGTAAGTGTCTGCAAATTCGTGCAGCCGCCGAACACGCCTTGGGTAGCCAAGGATGTGCCTGTTCCGTCTTCAAGCACAACATCGGCAGAAAGGGTGACGGAGGTGATCTTCGTGCACCCGGCAAAGGCCGCTCTCCCGACCGTCGTCCCGCTTGCAAGCGTAACGTCCGTGAATCCTGTGTTGTAGAAGGAAGCTATCCCGATGTCCGCCACATTCTCAAAAGCGAAAGTGTCAAGATTTGTCTGGTTGTAGAAGGCATAATCGCCGATCGTCGCCTTCCCCTCACCTTCCGCAAAAGTCACGGAGATAATGGTCGCCGTCGACGTGGAGAATGCGCCACAGTTGGCAGTCGTCGCCCCGTATGTTCCGGTGCCGGCGTCCGAAATTTGCACGGAGGGATTCAGCACGATATCGGTCAATTTTGTCCCTGCAAACGCACTTACGCCGATATACAGGACTTTGCTCAAATCAAATTCCTCGATGACCGTCGCATGGAAGGTATTGTTACCGACAGATGTCAGATTGTTGTTTTCTGCAAGTTCGACGGTTTTGAGATTCGTGCAGCCGCGGAAAACGCCGTCGCTGCCATCCATTTCACCGAGCGCCGTCACGGAGGCGGGGATCTTGAAGGTCTTGATGCCCTTATCGTTCATGAAGAGGCCCGCGGAAAGTTTGGTCAGATTGCTGTTTTCGGGCAATGTGACGGTCGTATCCGTCACTGTTGCTGGAATGTTCGCAAACGCCTTTGCGCCCAGCGTCTCGAGCGAAGTTGCTTTTCCGAGATCGATGGCTGCAAGCGACAGGCCGCCGAAGGCATCTGCGCCGACGCTCGTCAGCTTGCTGCCTTCGGGTACGACGAAGGAAGTGAGCGCGCTGCCTTGGAACGCCCCCTCGCCGATCTTGGTGAGTTCCGCATCGAAGTCAAAGGAAGTCAAAGCGCTGCAACCGTAGAAGGCCTTTGCGCCGATCTCCGTGAGCGGTGCATTGAAGGTGACGGAGGTAAGCGCCGTGCAGCCTTCAAAGGCATTGGCGGTCACCGTGGTCACCGTGTCGGGGAAGACGATGCTCTGAAGGTTCGTATTCGCCGCATAGAGCGTCCCGACTTCGGTGATCTCGGCCTCCGAGAAATCGCGCTCGAAGGGTTGCCCCGCATCCGCTTTATAGTCCTCAAATATGTAACTGGTCCTGCCGTAGGAGTAGATGACATAATCGGGATTCTCGTCGTCATCGAAGACGGTGGTATAGCGGACACCGTTTTCATATGTGAAATTGATGTCCCCGTTTCCCTGGAATGCGGAGGGCGAGACCTCGCGGATCCTGCTCCCGAGCGTGAAGTTCTTGACGCCCGTATGTGCAAATGCGAGATCGGCGACGTTGACGAGCACATCGAACCCTTTGAGTTCGGCGAGCTCGCTGCTCCCATAGAACATCATATACTTGACGTCCGAGAACGGCGTCCCCGTGAAATCAAAGCTCGTGAGCTGACATTGATAGAAGAGATAATCGCCGTAAGCCGAGACCTTTTCGGGCGCCTCGAAGGTCGGCGTGATATTGACGAGCGCAAAGGCGAAGTTGCCGATCGTCCTGAGCGCACTGTCGAAATTGACATGGTGCAAGGCGCTTCCATAGAACGGAGCAAGTCCCGACAGAACATTAAGATCGGTCGTCGTTGCCGTTACGGAGCCGGACGCGAGGTCGTCGGGGGTTGCAAGCGCGGATCCGCCGAAATTCACAACATCTTTGAAATTGATCTCGCCTGCCTGTGTAAAGATGAATGCCGACGGGGAGACGTTCGCCCCATCCTCGATGGACACATCGAAAACACCCTGTGCACTGTCGCCCGCGCCTGCAAAGATGCTCGTGCCGACGCTACCGTTTGCCGCCACGCCGAGCTTGAGGCTCTTCAACGCCGAAAGACTGAAGAAAGCGAAGTCGCCCAGCGTTTCGAGCTTTGCGTTGCCGAAATCGATCGATTCAACGGCAAGCGTCTTATTATTGCTCGCGCTCGCGCTCTGGTCCGTATTGAATACACCTGATGTTACGGAGGGCGTCGTTCCGTCGAGTGACTGGATCGTGCCGAATTCCTTGAGCGTGTCGGGGAATTTCACCGTTTTGAGAGCAGAAAGACTGACAAAAGAACCCGCGCAAACGGACTTGAGCTTCGTATCCGAAAAATCAAGCTCCGTGAGCGTCGTATTCGCCCACTGGCTGGTCCCGAACAGCTGTAACGATCCGATCGTCTCAAGAACTTTCGGGAAGTGAATGGTCTCGATGGCGGACAAATACTTAAAATCGATCGTGTTCGAAGTAAATTCCGCGATCTTTGTGTTGGAGAGGTCGAGCTCTTTCAACGCGCTGTTTATAAGATTCGTGGACGCAAAGGAACGGATCGACTCCACCGATGCGGGGAATTTATATGTCGCCACATTCTGGAATGCCGCGAGCGATCCGATCTCTTTGAGATAAAGTGCATTCGAAAGATCGACTTCCGTAAAGAGCGGTAAAGCCGTCCCATTCGTAGGAGCGCTGAATTTCGTGAGCCGTGCCCCGACGGGGATCTCGATGGAAGCGAGCTGTTGTGCCCCATCGAAAATGCAGGACGGGAGCTCGATCAAAGCAAGCGGAACACGGAAGCTCGTCAAGCCCGCCCCCTCTTCGGTCTGCGCAAAGGCATACTGCCCGAGATACTGCAAGGTATCGGGAAGCGCTACAGAAGTGAGCGCGACGGTGTTGCTGAAGGTCGCCGCCTCGTGGATCTCCTGAAGTTTGCTGCCCTTCTCAAAGGTCACAGCGGTAAGTTTCACCGCGGAATGGAAAAGACCGTCCTTCTGGGGATATCCTGTCGGATGGCCGGGATTGATCTCCGTCCAGATGAGTTTGACCGATGCGGGGAAATAGGCGGTTTCCACATCGGCAAAATAGGAGCCCGTAGAGACGTCGTTGACGTCAAGAACCGCTTCAACGGGAACACCTTCATAATAAGCGGGATAATAGAGCGCCGCGGAGGATCCGAGCTGCTCGCCCGTGATGTGTGCGGCATAGAACGCCGAAGAGAAAGCAAGCTCCGTCGCCATCTCGCGCGAGGTCCCCTCACCGAAGTCGGCGGGGGTCATCGAATCGAACTCCATACCATTATTATAGAGGTTCACGGTGAGATCGTACGAAGCGATCGAATCGACCTCCGTCGCCGTGAAGAATGAGCCGTCCGCACGGTTCACATATCCGCCCAAAACGACCTGATCCTTCAGGACATCGCCCTCATCGAATTCGAACGCGATCGTCTGCCCGAAGTCAAACGTCTTCGTGGAATACGCCTCCTCTGCCCCGGGAAGATAGAAGTTCACAGTCGTCGTGATCTTTGTCCACTTCGCCTGCAGATCGTACTCCCCGACAGTCCCGTTCCCGACCGCCGTCACGACCTCATTCGTCGCCGCGTCGACATAGCCGTCGAAACGGTAGCCGTACTTTTCAGGCGTGACAAGCGTGAAGTCGTCTTCAACGGTATAGCTTGCAGGATTGCTCGTCCCCTCGGGAAGCGTGCCGCCGTCATAATCATAGGCAACGGAATAATGGACGATCGTCCACTGTGCCTTGACAGTGACGCTGTCGGCATATACGCCGTCCGTCTTCTCGGGAAGCTCCCAGCCTTCGAACGTGTAGCCGAGGCGGGACACATCGTTATACCCGAGGTCCTCCAATGCAGCCTCAATGTCGCCGTCAGGGTCCATATCGAAACTGCTCGCCGAGGAGCTGTTCAGGGTACCGCCGTTGAAGTCGACTGTGACGACTGTCGTCTCGGATTTGGTCTCGCACGCGGCGAAAATCCCGAGACTCAGCGCAGCGACTGCAAGAAGCAATGCCGTGAACAATTTTTTGCCGAATCGTTTCATACCTACCTCCTCTTCCGCAGACACACTGCCGCGGATGAACCTATAAAATTTATAACCAAAGAAAATAAAGTAAGAAGAATGCCGCCGAGACGCCGATCAGAAGACAGACCAGCGGGAGCGCAACAGAAAACCAGGTCGCCCGCCGCAGCGCCTTTTTTTCTTTCGGCGTTCTGCGTGCATATGCTTTTTTCCCTTCCTGCTGCGATTCGGATTCATACCATCGGAATCCCTCGACATTCATATCGACGATCGTTCTGCCGTCATCGTCTGAATATTCCTTCTTCTTCACGATACATTCACCGGATAAGTTTTCTCTCGCATCGTTGCTGTTTATGCAACGATGCGAGACAGGGCGCGCCCTGTCGAAAAATTTGTTTTATTGATTTTATCATATTATAATTTGGAAGTCAAACAAATGCATCAACTTGTTTTCCCCCAAATTTTTATAATTTCTATAATTTTTACTTATGGATGAAAGTTTTTAGAAAATTTCACAAAAAATGAAAATTGATAACTTTTTTACCGTCGAAATATTCGTAGAAAATGTATTTTTGCCGATTTTATGCACTTTACGCAAAATATTCTAATCTTTTGAAATAGTTGTATAAAAAGGTATATATACACTATGATAATTTATAAAATGTACTTCGACTCAAATAATTCAATGATTTATTCCTCTGAAAAAACATTGATTTTATATGCATTCTATGATATAATCTTGTCGAACGGAGGCGTCATATGATTCTGAATGTCGGACTTCGGACGGACATCGTCCATCATTATCACGACTGGCTTTTCAACCGTTTCGAGGAGGGATTTGTCTACGCGCGGAACCCCCTCTTCCCCTATCGGATCAACTCCTATCTGTTGAAGCCCGACAAGATCGACGCGGTCGTTTTCTGCTCAAAAAACTATGCTCACGCACTCGACCGTCTCCCCGCGATCACCGAGCATTACAGGACATTTTTCTTCTATACGATCACCGCTTACGACACCGATCTCGAGCCCGCGATTCCCTTAAAGGAGGAGAGCATCAGGACCCTCAAGACGCTGTCGGGGCTCGTCGGGCGGAACAAACTCGTCTGGCGCTACGACCCCGTTCTGCTCACGAAAAAGTACACCGTGGAGTATCATCTCGGGATGTTTGAATCTCTCGCGGCACAGATCTCCCCTTATGTCAGCCGTTGTGCATTCTCCTTTGTGGAGATGTTCATCAAGATCAACCAGCGGATCCGCGACATCATCCCGCTCACGAAGGAGGACAAGCTCCGCCTTGCCGAGGGAATGGGAAAAATCGCGGAGAAATACGATCTCCCCCTGCAAATTTGCTGTTCGGAGGCGGGATATGAGGATTTCGGGATCAAAAAGGAGGGCTGTCTGACGCTGGACGGATTGGGGAAGGCAAATAATTGCCACTTCAAGACCCTGCCGCACAAGGGAAACAAGGCGGGCTGTCTGTGCTACGAGAGCCGCGACATCGGCTATTACGACTCCTGCCCGAGTGAATGCAAATACTGCAACGCAAACCGCGGAATCGAAAACGTGAGCGTGAATTTCGCCCTGCACGATCCGTCCTCCCCTCTTCTGATCGGGAAGGTCAGGAAGGGCGACATGATCCTGCAAGGCGTTCAGAACAGCATCATCCTGCACGACGGACGGCAGATCTCTCTCTTCGATTAAACCTAATATGTGGTAAGACGGCGCTCCCGTGATCTGTGGGAGCGCCGTTCCTGTATGACTCATCCGTCAATCGAGGTCCTTTTTTATCTTTGCGAGGAAGAACCCTTCATAGTCCCCCGTCGGCATGACACAGACGGTCCCCCCGGGAGAGGGAAGCAGGGGGAGCCCCTCAAACGGCCTGACGGGGACAAGGCTCGCCCCGCCCTCTTTCAGGACTCTGCCGAGCACATCCCCGTTCTCGCGCCGTAGCACGGAACAGGTGGAATAGACCATCTCTCCGCCCTTTTTCAGGAGCTTTAATGCCTTTTTGAGCAGTCTCTCCTGCGTCGAAGCGAGGCGACCGACATAGGCATCGTCGATACGCACGGGACGGCCCGCGATCACGGTCCCGCTCCCGCTGCAAGGCGCGTCGAGCAAGATCTTGTCAAAGGAAAAGAATTCGCTGAGCGAGCCCGCATCGCACAGCATCGGCGTGACCCGCCCCGCGCCCTGTCTGTTGAGATTGAACAGAAGTCTTTGATAGCGTACTTTATCCCGCTCGCACGCCGTGATGAGCGCCCCGCCCTGCGAGAGCGCGGCAAGCTCCGTCGTCTTCCCGCCCGGCGCAGCCGTCATATCGAGAATGCTTTCCCCGCGCTTCGGGTCAAGATAGAGCGGCGGAAGCATCGAGGAGAGGCTCTGCAAATAGATCTTTCCGTCACGGTAGAGCTCCGTCGCGGTGAGGTTTTCCTCTCTTGCATCCCGCAGAATGAGCGCATCCCCGTACCACGGCACCTCTTCATAGGAAAAACCCGCCTGTTTCAGGGCGAATTTCCCCTCTTCGGCGGTGATTTTCAGTGTATTGAAGCGCAAAGTTACAGGGCGGGCGACATAACCCGCCATGATTTGGGCGGCAGTCTCCTCCCCGTAATCGGCGATGAGCAGGTCGTTGAGCGTCATTTGATCGAAGCGATCCACTCGTCGATCGTCTGTTCGGGCGTGCAGAGCGTCTTATCGTTATACTTGACATTCAGAAGCTGTCCGACAGTGGCTCCGCGGAGCGCTCTTTTGAGGTCGCTCGGCGTATGTCCGAGCCAGCCGCCGTTGGTCGCGAACGGATAGACGGTCTTCCCTTTCCAGTTTACCGTTTTCAGGAAGGTACGCACGGCGGGCGCATAGGTGTACCACCACACGGGCGTGCCGAGGATGATCGTATCGTACTCCTGTGCATTGACGGCAAGCGGATACAGCTGGGGCGTATAGCCGCTCTCAACTTCCCGTTTTCCGAGACTCACGAGCACATCGTAATCGTCTGTATATGCCTTGACCGTTCTGATCTCCGCCAGATCCGCTCCTATGGCACGGGCAATGCGCTTTGCGATCGCACGGGTGTTTCCGCCGAAAGAATAATAAACGACAAGTTTTTTCATGGGTCACCTCTCAATAAAATGTTGCAACTTCATCATCCTGCGACAACGGTTCGCACCGCTCGATGGTGAAGACTTTCAGAACGGGTCCCTCTCCCTCGTAGAGTTCATGATATTCGTGATCGATACGGGCCGTGACGACCACCCAATCCTGCAAACGGAAATGCAGGGAGGGATCGATAAGGCAGATGAGCCCGTTGAAGGCGATATCCGCGGCGCAACAGGTCATGATGTACCGTCCGACGCCGATCGTCCCCGCCTTCATTTTGCGGTCTTCGACGACAAAGCCCTTGAATTTGACGGTTTTTCCCTCGTATTTTGCCCCGTCTTCCCGCAGATCGCGGTAAAAATAGGCATAATCCCTGTCTTGGATCTCGATCACGGGTGCATTGATATCAAAGGGAAGCGGATCCTCGATATCATCGTATTCCGCCCTACCGCCGACATATTCATAGACGATATCGGGACGGCGGGAAACGGCACGGACGATCTTGTGGAACTCCTTCTTATCCATCCCCTCCTGAAACCTGTTGAAGACGATCATGTCGGCATATTGGATCTTATCAAAGACGAGTTGCCGCATATTCATGTTATAGCTCAAAAAGGTATTGGCGTCGAAGAAACACATCACCTGCGCAATCAGCCAGCCGTCGGGCATCGCCTCGAAGAATTTATCCAGCGGGAGCATTCCGTTCCACTCCACGACGACGCGCTCCGCTCCTGCGTCGTTGGCGATCTTACGGAGATTTTTTGCAGTCAGGCCCTTTTCATCGACCGTAGCGACGGAGAACTTTCGCACGACAAAGCGGGAAGGAGCATATTCCTCTTCCCCCTCTTCGGCGACGAGCAAGAGCGTACGCTCTCCCGAATCGAACCGCTCGTCCTCAAAAGTCTCCTGAATGAATTTTGTCTTTCCCGCATCGAGAAATCCGAGAAAGAGATAAACGGGAATTTCTCTCGGCATAACCTACCTCTTGCTTACCCCAAAAACAGGGTCTTGAGCTTTTCCTCGTCGAGCTTGCAGCCGATAACGCAAAGCCTTCCCGTTACGGCAGGGGCGCCCGTACGCAGATCGGGCTCCTCGGGGACATAGTCGAAATAGATCCAGTCCTCTCCCCCGTTCACATACCCCTTGGCGCGGAGCACCTGTCCGTATGCACCCGAATCGAGCGCCTTGAGGGCATTTTCAAGCGATTCCCGCGTAAAGACCTTTGCCGTCTCCAGCCCCCAGCTCGTAAAGACCTCATCCGCATGATGATGGTGGTGATGCTCCCCATCTTCATCGTGATGATGGCACTCACAGTCGGAATCGTCGCACTCCTCATCGTCATCATCGTCGTCATGATGATGGTGATGGTGGTGATGATGCTCGGCGTGGGCCTCGGCGGCGAGTTTTTCAAGCTCGGCGTTCAGGCTGTCCGTCTTCTGCATGGCGAGAAGGATCTCCTTCCCGTCGAGAGCCTCCCAGTCGGTCGTCACAATGGTGACCGAGGTATGCTCTTTGAGGAGGGCGACGGCTTCCTCCGTCTTCTTGGGATCGGAGGTATGGGAGAGCACGATACAGCTCGCATTCTCGACCTGATCGAGGAAAAACTCCCCGAAATTTTTCAGGTAAACCTTGCACTTCTTGGCGTCAACGACGGTGCAGAAGGCGTTGAGCACGCTCCCGGGGACCTCTGCACGCTGAACGGCTTTGATGACGTCGGAAAGTTTCCCGACCCCCGAGGGCTCGATGAGGATCCTGTCGGGAGCAAACTCCGCCGCGACTTTCTTGAGCGCCTCGGCAAAGTCACCCACGAGGGAGCAGCAGATACAGCCCGAATTCATCTCGGTGATCTCAATGCCCGCCTCTTTGAGGAATCCCCCGTCCACGCCGATCTCGCCGAACTCATTTTCGATGAGCACGACCTTTTCGCCGCTATATGCTTCCTTGATCAGCTTTTTGATGAGCGTCGTCTTTCCCGCGCCCAAAAAGCCTGAAAAAATATCGATTTTTATCATGATTTACGCCTCTTTTGACAAATTTTGCATCGGCGCTTCCTATGCGCCTGCGCCGCTTCCGTTATGCCCAGTTGCCGTTCTTAAAGATGGGAACGCGCTCCCCGTTCTTCGTGATGCCGACGATCTCGAGATCCTCGCTCCCGATCATGAAGTCAACATGGATCAGACTGTCGTTGATGCCCTTTGCGTGGATCTCTTCATTCGTCATGTTCTCATAGCCCTTGAGGCACTCGTTGAAGCCTCTGCCGAGCGCGAGATGGCAGCTTGCATTCTCATCGAAGAGGGTGTTATAGAAGAGCACACCGGAATTGTTGATGGGAGAATCGTAAGGGATGAGCGCGACCTCGCCGAGCATCTTCGCCCCTTCGTCCATTCCGATCATTTTCTCGAGGAGATGCTGGTTCTTCTCCGCCTTGACCTCGACGACCTTCCCGCCCTCGAAACGGACGGAGAAGTTCTCGATGAGTTCACCCTGATAGGAAAGCGGCTTGGTGGCATAGACGATGCCCTCTGCATCCCCCGCCTTGGGCGAGATAAAGATCTCTTCGGAGGGGATATTGGGATTGAAATATGCCCCCGAGAGGGTCTCCTCCCCACCGCCGCAGAAACGGCTGCCGTCGATGAGCCCGACCCTGAAATCCGTGCCGTTCGAGGACTTATACTCGAGGGCGACGAGCTTGAGGCTGTCGAGATAGTCACATCTCTGGGCAAGTTCATCGTTGTGGCGGTGCCAGTCACGGACGGGATCCGCGCCGTCGGCACGGGCAGACGTCAAAATCGCATCCCAGAGTTTTTCGACTGCGGTATTGACCATGAGATCGGGGAAGACCTTCTTCGCCCAAGCCTTGGAGGGTACGGCGGCGATACACCACTGGTATCTGTTCTCCATCCTGTCGCGGTAAGGCTTGATGATCTTCGTACGGGAGGTACGGACGGCGGTGAATTTCTCCTGATCGACGCCCTTGAGCCCGTCGGGATCCTCCGATTCGATGTAGAGCATGGCGGGAAGCTCCTCGGCCCTGAGTTCGAGCTTTTCAAGCTCCCACTTTTCGAATTTTTCGAGCCGCTCCTGCTTCTGATATTTGTAATGCGTTGCGACGAGGGGCTGGTGCGACCACTCCACGGTGACCTTCCCCGCGCCTGCACGGTAGAGCTCTTCGACGACCATCTCGACAAACTCGGGCTGGTCGAGCTCCGCCTGTACGACGACCCACTGGCCCTTTTTGACGTTGATGCCCGTCTTTGCGAGCAGTTTTGCATACCTTCTGAGCTGTAACTTATTCACTTGAATTTCTCCTTATCCGTAATGATATCTTACCTTATTATTATACCCCATTTTTTGCCAATGTCAACCTCTGCGCAAAAAGAATCGTCCACAGGTTTTTATGGGCCTGTTTTTTTGGATTTGCATAGTACTATGTCAGATATAGTACTATGTTCCCGCTCTCAAATGAGCGTTTCACATCGATCACGCGCTGATTAGAGGAGCCGCGGAATTTCAGTCTGATGTCTTTGAGCTCCTCCACGAAGGGTCCGTCCACAAGGATATCGATCTCCTGCAGCAGGGCACGGACGTCTTCCGTGTCATACTCCGAAAGCGTCCCGTTCTCAAAATGATACCCCGTATAGCACCAGATATTTTTATCGGGGAAGCGGGAACGGATCCTTTTGACGAAGGGAAAAAGAGCTGCCCTGTTCTCGGGTTCGAAGGGATCCCCGCCGAGGAGGGTCAGCCCCGCGATATAGTCGGGGGCAAGCGCATTGACAATCTCCCGCTCCGTCTCCTCTGTGAAGGGCTGCCCGTAGCCGAAATCCCACGCAACGGCGTTGAAACATCCCTTGCAGTGTCTTCTGCAACCTGAAACGAAGAGGGATACACGAACTCCCTCTCCGTTTGCAATATCACATTTTTTGATCTCCGCGTAATTCATAGGGCCTTGTGTTGCAGGGGTTGCTTTATAAGTGCAATACCCTCTCTCTGATCTCCTGCGTCCTGCCTTGGTTCCAGTACTGCGTTCCGATGTACCCGCAGGTGCGGCGGGCGACGTTCATCTTGCTCTGATCGCGATTATGGCAGTGCGGGCATTCCCAGAGATACTTGCCGTCCTCTTCCACCGTGACGATCTCCCCGTCATAGCCGCAGACCTGACAGTAATCGCTCTTGGTGTTGAGCTCGGCATACATGATGTTGTCGTAAATATACTGCATGACGGCGATGACGGCGGGAATGTTGTCCTGCATATTGGGGACCTCCACATAGGAGATCGCGCCGCCCGGGGAGAGCTGCTGGAATTCGCTCTCGAACTTGAGCTTCGTGAAGGCATCGATCTTTTCGGTGACATGGACATGATAGCTGTTTGTGATATAGCTCTTGTCCGTGACGCCCGGGATGATGCCGAAGCGCTGTTGCAGGCATTTTGCAAACTTATACGTCGTGCTCTCGAGCGGAGTGCCGTAGAGCGAGAAGTCGATATTGTGCTTTGCCTTCCACTCCTTGCACCTGTCATTCATGTGCTGCATGACGGAGAGTGCGAAGGGCTTTGCCTCGGGATCGGTATGGGATTTCCCCGTCATGTACTTCGTGCATTCATACAGTCCCGCATAGCCGAGCGAGATCGTCGAATAGCCCCCGTAGAGGAGTTTATCGATCGTCTCCCCCTTCTTGAGGCGAGCGAGGGCGCCGTACTGCCAGAGAATGGGCGCCGCGTCGGAGAGTGTCCCCTTCAGACGGTTATGGCGGCAAAGCAGTGCACGGTAGCAGAGGTCGAGACGCTCGTCGAAGATCTTCCAGAACTTCTCCATATCTCCGCCCGAGGAGAGTGCGACGTCCACAAGGTTGATCGTGACAACGCCTTGGTTGAATCTTCCGTAATACTTGGGTTTGCCGTTTTCATCCACATAGGGCGTCAGGAAACTGCGGCAGCCCATGCAGGTGTAGCAATGTCCCTCGCCGTTGCGGTCGACTTTATACTCGAGCATCTTCTTCTCGGAGATATAATCGGGAACCATACGCTTTGCGGTGCACTTTGCGGCGAGCTCGGTAAGATAGAAATATCTGCTCCCCTCGCGGACGTTGTCCTCTTCAAGCACATAGATGAGTTTGGGGAATGCGGGGGTGACCCACACGCCCGACTCGTTCTTCACGCCCTGAATGCGCTGGTTGAGGGTCTCCTCAATGATCATTGCAAGGTCTTGCCGCTCACGCTCGTTTCTCGCCTCGCCGAGATACATGAAGACCGTCACAAACGGAGCCTGTCCGTTCGTCGTAAGGAGGGTGACGACCTGATACTGGATGGTCTGGATCCCCTTTTTGATCTCTTCCTTGAGACGCTTTTCGGCGATACGATCGATCGTATCTTGCATTACGCCGACGTCTTTGAGCTCCTCCGCGACCTCTGCACGGATCTTCTGGCGGCTGATATCAACAAAAGGCGCAAGGTGGGTGAGCGAAATGGACTGGCCGCCGTACTGGTTGGAAGCGACCTGCGCGATGATCTGCGTCGCGATGTTGCACGCCGTAGAGAAGGAATGCGGCTTCTCGATGAAAGTCCCCGAAATGACGGTGCCGTTCTGGAGCATATCCTCGAGATTGACGAGGTCACAGTTGTGCATATGCTGGGCATAATAGTCCGCGTCGTGGAAATGGATGATTCCCTGCTCGTGCGCCTCAACGATATCCTTAGGGAGAAGGATCCTGCGCGTGAGGTCCTTGCTGACTTCACCCGCCATATAGTCACGCTGGACGGAGTTTACGGTTGGATTCTTGTTGGAATTCTCCTGTTTGACTTCCTCATTGTTGCATTCGATGAGCGTGAGGATGCGCTCATCCGTCGTATTCGATTTTCTTACGAGCGCGCGGGAATAGCGGTAAGTGATATACTTCCGCGCGACCGCAAACGCCTTTTGGTCCATGATCTGGTTTTCGACGAAGTCTTGGATCTCCTCCACGCTGACAGAACGGTTGAGATCCCCCGCAAGCGCGGTCACCTTTTCCGCGATCAGACAAATCTGCTCCTCGCTAAGGCGGTTGTCCTCGCTGACTTCCTTGTTTGCCTTTCGGATGGCGCTCAGGATCTTATGAACGTCAAATTCTACTTCCGAACCGTTTCTCTTGATGATTTTCATGTTCCGCTCCTTCTCATATGTCCCGCTCGATCCCTCAAGAGGGAAAAAAGCGTCCCCCGAAAGGGACGCTTATAGTTTACACGAAATTCAAATTCTTGTCAAGTGTTTGAGCACAATATTTTGACGGGAATTTAATTTTTTACACTACATCTTGTGGTTGTGTCGAATTTTGAGGTTTCCCGTCCATGAAACAAAGGGCGCAAAATGTTACACGAATTTTGCCGCGGAAAGCATTTTTTGCGAGCACAACGAATGACGCCTTTTCCCGCGAAAAAAATTTTTTCAAATCTCCGAAACGGTCAAATTCGTTAAGATTTCTTCATATTTTTCCTTGGCGAAGGAGATCGTCCCGAACGTCGTGACGGCCGCGGTCCCCGCTGCGACACCCGCGCGGAGGATGTCCTTGAGATCGGCGCCCTGCTGCATCATGTTCGCGGCTGCGGCGACCATTGCATCGCCCGCGCCGACCGTAGAATTGACGGCGACATTGATGCTCTTACAATAATAATTCTTCGTGCCGTCCGTGATGATCGCGCCGTTCTGGCCGAGGGAGAGGAGCACCGACTTTGCCCCCCTGTCGAGGAGTTCATGGCAACCCGAGAGCATTTCGCTGCGACTGCGGAGTTTTCTGCCGATCGTGTTCTCAAGCTCTTCGAGATTGGGTTTTACGAGGTCGACTCCCGCTTCGAGCGCGGCAAAGAGGCGTTCCCCCTCCGTGTCCACAATACGGAGGGCATGGGGATCGACGGCGCGGAAGAGATCGCGGTAATACCCGTCGTCCACACCGCGGGGAAGACCGCCCGAGATGACGGCGACGTCCGCGCGGGGCGAAAAACTGCGGATCATGTGGAGGAGCTCGATGAGCTTCTCACCTTCGACCTGCCCGCCCGTGTCGTTGATCTCCGTGAGCATGGATCTCTTGTCGATGCACTTGTAATTCTCGCGGACCCTGCCGTTGTTCCAGACAAAGGTGAAGTGGACCCCTTCTCTGTCGAGGGCGCGCTCGAACATCTGACCGTTTTCATTGTACATGAACCCGGTGGCGTACGCTTCCGCACCCAGCCGCGCGACGCCGATCGCGACGTTGAGCGCCTTCCCCGTAAAGGAAAGGCTCTTTGAACGAACCGTATTGACTTTTCCCACATTGAGCGAATCGAGTTCGATCGTGACGTCGACGCTCGGGCTCATGCAAACCGTTAAAATCATTCCTTTCCCCTTCCGCGGATCCCCCCAGATCCCGCTGTTTCTTTCCTGATTTTACATGGAGATCATCTGCAGCGTCTCGTAGAGCTCGTAATTGAACTTCTTTTTCATGGAGACGGCCTCGATGATGTCCATATCGATGATCTCGTTCTTATGGATGCCGACGACACGGTTCCCGATGCCGTCCTTGAGAAGGCGGACCGCCTTATTGCCGAACTGTGCCGCGAGCATTCTGTCTGCCATCGAGGGCGAGCCGCCGCGCTGGATATGTCCGATGCAGGTGGGACGGACGGAATATGTCGTCACTTCCTGCAACTTCTTCGCAAAGGCGTCCGCCGTAACGGCGCCCTCTGCGACGACGATGATGTTGGAATGCTTTCCGTTCGCACGGGAACGGTTGATCCGCATGACGATGTCCTCGATGTCATAGGCGATCTCGGGGACGACGATGATCTCCGCGCCCGAGGTGATACCCGCGAACAGCGCGATGTCGCCGCAGTGTCTGCCCATGACCTCCACAACGGAGATGCGCTCGTGGGAATTCATCGTATCGCGCAGTTTGTTGATGACTTCAAGGCAGGTATTGACCGCCGTGTCGAAGCCGAGCGTGTAATCCGTATATTGCAAATCGTTATCGATAGTCCCCGGGATGCCGATCGTAGGGATGCCGTAGTCCTCCGTGAGGCACTTCGCCCCGCGGAACGAACCGTCCCCGCCGATGACAACGAGTCCCTCGATCCCCCGTCTTTCAAGCGTTGCGACCGCCTGTTTCTGCCCTTCCTTGGTGAGCATCTCGAGGCATCTCGCCGTACGGAGCATCGTGCCGCCGCGCTGGACGATATCCGAGACGGAACGCATTTGCATGGGCATCATCTGATCCTCGATGAGTCCCGCGTAGCCGCGTTCGATCCCGTAGACCTCCATGCCGAAATAGATGGCAGTTCTGACGACCGCACGGATCGCCGCATTCATGCCCGGCGCGTCACCGCCGCTTGTGAGTAAACCGATTCGCTTCATATTGACCTCCGTGAATTCCCTTCCTTCCGATATTATAACAGATTAGAAACAAAAAAGAAAGAGGGTTTTTGAATTTCGTACCTGATTTTTTTGATTTTATACGATTTTGATCGCCTCGTCCGCGAGGAACGTCCTGAGTTCCGCCGTGAGCGCGCGGGAAAGCCGTACATTATATTCGTATCTCTTGCCTCCGAAGAGGATCTTTGCCTTGGTTCCGCCCTGATATCCCTCGAGCATCTCGACCAGTTCCCCGAAATCATCCTCCGAGAGCGACCGTGCATCCAGCCAGAGGATCTGCTCCTGAGGGCCGCCCGTAGCATTCAGAGCGTTCGGGGTATTTGTTGCATTCGCCTCTGCCGCCTGATCGGCCTCGGACACGAGCTCCTCGATCGTATCGATGACGATGACGGGCGCCTTGTCGGCGGGAAGATCGATCTTTCCCGTGATACGCACGACGGCGTCGTGCTTCAGAACCGAACGGATTCTCTCGTAGATACGGGGAAATGCAACGCACTCGATGCTGCCGTACAGATCTTCGACCGTGACGAAACCCATGAAAGAACCCGACCGCGTCGCGATCTTCTTGACTCCCGCGATGATCCCGCCCATCGTGACGGGTTCCCCCGCTTTCAGGTTGTAAGTCCTGATCCCCGTCTCTTCATCCTCTTCGAAATCGGAGAGCATTCCCGTATTAAATGTGCAATCCACAAAATAGTGGGCGTATTGCTCAAAGGGATGTCCGCTGACATAGACACCGAGCACGGATTTCTCCTTGGAAAGGAGCTCCTCGCTCTCCCACTCGGGGACGTCGGGGAATTCAGCAACGGGCGCCTCCTCCTCGAGGATATCCCCGAACAGAGACATCTGCATACTGTTTCTCTGCTTGTCTATCCCCTGCACGCGGCGCATGAGATCTTCATAGACAGCCCAGTACTGTGCACGACGATATCCCATGCCGTCGAACGCGCCGCCGAAGATGAGCGCTTCCACCATGCGTTTGTTGACAAATTTTGTGCAGCGCATGATGAAATCCGAAAAATCCTTGAAGACGCCGTTCTGGCGGCGCTCCTCGATGACGCTCTCCATCGCGGCAATGCCCACCCCGCGGAGCGCGCAGAGCCCGAAACGGATTCCGTCGCCCTCGACGGAGAAATAAGCCTTGGAGTGGTTGACGTCGGGCGGAAGGACCTTGATGTTCTTTTCCTTCATATAGACGACGTACTTTGCAATCTCGTCGATCTTGGAGATACGGTTGTTGAGCACGCCCGCAAGGAATTCCTTGGGATAGTACTTTTTGAGATATGCCGTCTGATAGGTAACGACGGCGTACGCCGCCGCGTGGGACTTGTTGAAGGCGTAGGAAGCGAAGCTCTCCATTTGGGCGAAAAGCTCGGCGGAGACTTCGGGCGGGATCCCGTGGGCCTGACAGCCCGTGATATTGCCGTAGACGGGATTTCCGTCCTTGTCCTGCCCCACCACCTTGTCGACGTCGCCGTAGATGAATTTATCCTTCTGCGCCATCAGCTCGGAACGATGTTTTTTCGCCATCGCCCTTCTCACGAGGTCAGCCTGTCCGAGCGAGTACCCTGCAAGATTCTGGAAGATCTGCATGACCTGCTCCTGATAGATGATGACGCCGTACGTCTTTTCGAGTATGGGCCTTAAAAGCGGCGTGAGATAAGCGATCTTGTCAGGTTCCGCCCTGTTTTTGAGATAGGTCGGGATGAAATCCATGGGACCGGGGCGATAGAGGGAAATTCCCGCGATGAGGTCTTCGAGGCAGGTCGGGTGGAGCTGTTTCATGAACCGCTTCATCCCCCCTTGTTCAAGCTGGAACACGGCGTCCGTGTCGCCCTCGGAGATGAGGTCGTAAGCCCCCGCGTCGTCGCAGCCCTGCCCGAATTCGATATGCACGCCGTAGTCCTCATAGATATAGTCGAGCGTCTTCTTGATATCGGTGAGCGTCGTGAGGGCGAGGAAGTCCATTTTCAGCATTCCGATGGACTCCACTTCCTTCATGTCGAACTGTGTCGTGATATCCTCGCCATTACGGGAAAGCGGGACGTTGTCGGCGATCTTTTTGCGGCAAATGACGACGCCCGCGGCGTGCATGGATGTATTACGGGGCATCCCTTCGAGCTTGAGCCCCATATCGATGACCCGCTTCAGCGTCTCATCCGATTCATAGATCTCGATGAAGTCGGCGTTGCGCTTGCTCTCCTGATCGGCGAGCCTTTTGACCGCCTCGTCATGCTTGTCCTGATCGTCCAGACTTTCGGCGACCTTTTTCCTGCAACTTTCGATATTCAGCCCGAGGAGCTCGCGGATCGTGGATTTCCCGTCCATGAGCTTTGTCACGCGGTCGGTGTCGGCATAGGGCACGCGCATGACCCTGCCGACGTCCTTGATGACGGCGCGGGAGGCGAGCGTACCGAACGTGACGATCTGTGCGACGTTCTCGGGATGATAGCGTTTTCTGACGTATTCGATGGTCTCGGCCCTGCGCTCCGTACAGAAGTCGACGTCGAAGTCGGGCATGGAGACACGGTCGGGATTGAGGAACCGTTCAAAGAGAAGATCGTAGCGGAGCGGATCGACGCTCGTGATGCCGATCGCATAGGCGACGATGCTCCCGACGCCCGATCCCCTCCCGGGGCCGACGGGAATGTCGTGCAGACGGGACCAGTTGATGTAGTCCCAGACGATGAGGAAATAGTCCGCAAATCCCATCTTGATGATGACGGAGAGCTCGTACTCCGCCCGTTTTTTGATCTCTTCCGTGAGATCGGGATAGCGTTTCGGAAGCCCCTCCCACGTCAGTCTCGTCAAATATTCGGGAGAGGGTGTCCCGTCGTCCGCCGTATAGAGCGGGATGAGGGATTTATCGTAGACGGGCGAGCCGTCGTCTTTCAGGTTGAAGGGAGTGTCGATGTCCGAGACCTTGTCGGCAATGACACGGGTATTGGAGATCGCCTCGGGCAGATCGGGGAAGAGCGCCGCCATTTCGTCCCCCGATTTCATGTAAAACTCATGCGTCTGCATCTTCATGCGGGTGGGGTCGTCGAGGGTACGCTTGGTCTGGATGCACATCAGAACGTCCTGCATCTCCCAATCCTCTTGTTTGAGGTAATGGACGTCGTTCGTTGCGACGAGCTGGGCGCCGATCTCCCGTGCGATCCGCACGAGGTCGGGCAGGATCTGCTTCTGTTCGGGGATCCCGTGATCCTGTATCTCGATGTAAAAATCCTCTCCGAACAGACTCTGAAGATACAGGGCAAATTCCTTCGCCTTTTCGTATTCTCCAGCCATGAGCAGACGCGGAATGCGCCCCGCAAGGCAGGCAGAGAGGCAGATAACCCCCTCCGTATGCTCTTTCAGCACCTTATAATCGATGCGCGGGCGATAGTAATACCCGTCGACGAAGGCGAGGGAATCGAGCTGGACGAGGTTGATATACCCCGCCTTGTTCTTTGCAAGAAGGATGAGATGGTCCGCCTTCTGTTCTATATGTTCATGGTAATCGTCGACGGCGTAAAATTCACAGCCGATGATCGCCTTGATCTTGTTTTTCTTGCATTTTTCGGCGAACTTCAGAGAACAGTACATATTCCCGTGGTCGGTGACGGCGACGGCGGAAATATTGTTCTCCTTGCAGTGGCGGACGAGATCGTCCACCTTGACCGCGCCGTCGAGAAGGCTGTATTCCGTATGAAGATGCAAATGTACGAAATCTGTCATAGTTCGCTCCGAAAAATTATTCCTCTCCGTCTTCCCCGTCCTCATCCGTGAGGAGCTCGGCAATACGGTGCAATCTGTGGTTCAGCCCGCCTTTGGAGATCCCGAGTTTTCCCGCGAGCTCCTGCAAGGACAGGGTCGGCGCCTCGATACGGGCCCGCGCCGTCTCCTGCAACACGGGCGGAAGGAGAGGGATCTTGTCCTTATGAGCGACAAAGAGACGGATCTGCTCCGCGCTTGCCGTCATCGCCCTGTCGATGTTGCCCGCCATACAGTTTTCGACCCTGTTACGACGGTTGTTCTCCTCGCGGAGGGCGGACACTTCCTCAAACGTTTTGAGTGCGGAATTTGCGCCGAGGACGGATAAGAAATCTCCGATCCCCTCCCTGCTCTTACAATAGACAACAGATCTGTCCCCCCGCGCGACGATGGAACCGAAGAGCTGGAGAGAATCGAGCAGGTCGACAAACTCCTCCGCCGACTCAGACGTCGGGAAAACGATCTCGAGATGATACCCCGCCGCTGCGCCCTCACGGGGAAGGCTGCAACTCCCGCTTCCGAGAAAAGCGCCTTTGAGCGCGGCCGCCGCACAGCACCTCGTCTCCGTAGCGCACGAGGCGATCTCCCCGCAACACACGGAGACCCCCTCGCCCGCAAGAGAGAAGGTCAGTTTCCCCTTGCCGTGTTTGGGGTCCTTCACCGCGCCCGTGAGCGTCATCTGCCTGTCGAAGAGCGCGTCGACCAGTTTCAGAATGTAGGATGCGACCGTCTCGTTCTCGCTCGTGAAGGAAAACCCGTCCGCGTGCAATTCCCCGCTCGTGGTGAGGATGCGGGAGAGCATGGAGAGCCGACAGCAGCGGTCCTTGGGAAGGCTCCGCGTCAGCTCTCGTTTGATGTCCGTCGTAAAACTCATGAATGGCGCTTCTTGAACTCTGCAAAACGGAAGACGGGGAGTCTGCCGTCGATATTGTCGATCCTGTCGAGCGGGACCCCTACCCGTTTGATCTGCTCCTCCGCGAGCGCGGTCTCCCCGATCCTGTCGATCGCGTGGGCGTCCGAATTGACGATGAACCTTACCCCCGTCTGAACGACCCGATCGAGCTCCTCGTCCGAGAGATGCTGTTTTTTGGAACTAATCTCGAGGTATGTCCCATAGTCACGGCAACACTTTGCGACCTCAACAGGGTCTGCAAAGCACTGGAAATTCAGATGCGTGATAATGTCGACGGGATTCCTTTCGATCGTATGGATATATGCCTGTGTCGTATATCTGATGAGAGAAGCCGAGGGTTTGATGTGCATGAGCGTCCTGCGCCAGCCTCCCCAGCCGATTTTTCTGTCTGCAAACGTCTCATAATGTGCCATGACGTGAACGCCCGCGAGGAAGATATCGAACACATCGTAGTCCTCGGGCGTAAAATCCGTGAGCCCCGAGATCCCGCGGATGTTGCACTCCATACCCGCCAGAACACGGATGCCCGTCCTCTCTTCCGCCTCGCGGCACTCCTGCAAAAGGCTCGGGACTTCCTTTCTCTTCACGCCGAATACGACGTGCGAGAAGCCGTGATCGGTGATCGCGACAGCGGCGAGCCCGAGCTCCTTTGCCCTCTCTGCATTCTCAAGCACGGTATTCTTCCCGTGCGAGTACGGCGTATGCGTATGATAATCTGCTGTAAGTCTCATTGCTTCTCCGATTTGGGCATCCGAAGGGACGCCTTTATGTATAGCGGTTATCGTTCGGTCAGTTGGCAGAGAAAGAGAGTCTTCTGATCTCCTCCCGTAAAAGGATCCCCCTTTTCCTGAAGACCTCGTCTTTCACGAGATCGATGAGGGAGGCGACGTCCGACGATGTCCCGCCCTCGTTGATGATGAAGTTTGCATGGAGCTCGGAGACGTACGCCCCGCCGATGCGGCGTCCCTTGAGCCCGCAATCGTCGATGATCTTCCCCGCCGACTCCCCCTCGGGGTTGACAAATGTGCATCCCATGCTTCTGCCCTTGGGAAGTCCCCTTCTCTTGTCAAGAAAATCAGAAATGCGGCGGCGGATCCTCTCGGGGGACGACGGTCTGGTGCGGAACAGGACTCCGACGACGAAGATCCCTTCCTGAAAGACGCTCGTCTTCTCCCCGAACCCGCACGCGGAGAGCGGGAAGGTCCTGATGCGTCCGCCGTCGACCGCCAGCACACGGAGCGCGAGATCGGAGATATGCCCCTCCGCAACGCCCGCATTCATGACAGTCGCGCCGCCCACGGTCATGGGGATCCCCGCAAAGGGTTCGAATCCCCCCGATTCATGCGCCATAGCATAGCGCAGAAGCGCCCCGCCCGTCACGCCCGCGCCCGCAAAGAGCGCATCCTTGGAGGGTGTCAGCGCTTTCAGCCTGTCCGAACGGATCAGCACGGCGTCTGTGTCCTCATCCTGCGGAAGAGTATCTGCCCCCGCGCCGAGGTAGGCATAGGGAATATGTACACGGCGGAGAAATGAGAGCAGTTCCGCCGCTTCCTCCGCATCCGACGGACTCGCCGAAACGGAGACCTTTCCCCCGCAGCCGATCGTGGTGTGGCGTGACAGGGAGAAATCCTCCTCCATGTGCAGCAACGGGAAATTCTCCCGTAAAAGCGCAAAAATACCCACCTTAAAGGCTCCTTTTATTCTATCATAGTTTTTTGTTTTTTTCAACGGGATTTGAGATATTTTTCGAGAAAATTTATTTCCCCGCCTTCGGCGGCATTTTTTCTCAGGGCAGCGAGCGCATCATTCGACGCAAAAAGACTCACGGTATATCGCTCCGACGGGTCGGGCGGCAGCATCCCGATGTCTGCAAGGCGGGATCTTGTCTCCCCGGACAGCATCACATCGAGAAAGGCGTCACAGTCTTCCCTTCTGTCGTTTTTCAGGATGGCGAGGCACTGGTAAAGGTCGTTATAGAGTGAAAGTTTTTTCGAAAAGAAGACCGTGCCCCGCGATTCGAAGCGTTTGACGTCCCTCTGCGTCCCCAAAAGATACCTGAACTCCCCGTTGAGGAAGCGGACATACGCCTCCGAGGCATCCAGAACCTCCCCGCGGATCCCCGCAAGGGCGGCAGCGACTTCGGGCAAATTTGCTCCGCCGCGGGAGATCGCATATGCCCCCTCCTTCCCGAAATCGTCTTCAAGGCAAAAGAGGTAGTATTTCCCCATGCACCAAGGCACGGCGAGCGTCCTCCCGTCCGGCCGTGCGCCGTAAAAATCACGGGAAAGAGGCAGAGCAAGGGCACCGACCTCGGGGAGCCCCAAGCCGAAGGAGATCATGTCGGGACAGTTCCCGTCCGAAAAGGCCTTCCGCGCCCCTTCCGCCGTATAGCTCAGGACATAGAAATACCGCCCGTCCCCTTCCAGCTTTCGGGCGATCTGCCCGAGAAAGGCAGTCCTCGAACCCTTTCCCCCTTCAAAGGTATCGACATTCCAGATCTCCACGACCCGCTGCGGATCTACCGCCCCCGTCTTCTTCGGATAGAAGGCAAGGGACAGGAAGAGGACCGCGATCAGGAGGAACGGCAAGATTCTTTTGGGCAAACCCTTCATAGAATCTATTCTATTACGAAAAATTTGCCGAAATGCAAGAAGGGACGCCTAAGCGTCCCTTCCGCGCCTCTGAGCTCACGCGTGATACGGCAGAGGCTCTATCTCAAAGCGTTTACCGCTGAAGATAGCTTGTGCCCGTATCCCGCTTTTATACTGTCATTTTTCTCAGCGACGGACGAAACTGTCACAGCAGGTGCAATGCTCGCAGTCGCAGGTATTGCCGACATGGATCCTGTCGAGCTCGCACATCTGACCGTCGCGGTTATACCTGCACTCGGAAACGCCGCAGGAAACGCCGCAATTGATCGATTTTGCCATATTTTCTCCTCCTCACGGAGAAGTATGCGCCATTTTTTGAAAATTAACAGTACGGAGTTGACAAAAGTCGCTTTCCCGTGTAAAATAACGGTAAGGAGCGTGAGATTATGAAAGTAATTTTGAAAGAAGACGTCAAGGGCAGCGGCAAAAAGGGAGACGTGATCGAGGTCTCCGACGGTTATGCCAAAAACTACCTGTTGAAAAAAGGGCTCGCGGAGGCCGCCACGAGCAGCGGGATCAACGAAGTCCACCAGAGAAAGACCGCAGAGGCCTATCACAAGGCAGAGAGCATCAAGGCGCATCGGGAACTGGCGGAACAGCTCCGCGGGACTGGTGTGACCATCGCGATACGGGCGGGCGAGAACGGAAAGACGTTCGGCTCCGTCACGGCACAGCATATCGCCGCCGCGCTTTCGGAGCTCGGTTTCGAGGTGGATAAAAAACGCATCCTCCTCAAGGAACCGATCAAGACCGTCGGCACATACGAGGTCGAGGTCCGCCTGATGGAGGGCGTCCTCTCCAAGATCAAAGTCAATGTCGTTGCACAGTAAAATACGAGGCATTCCGCACGGAATGCCTCGATTTTCATATATTATGTCTGACATAGTACTTCGCAAAACGCGAAATTACGGAAGTTTTCTTGTGTAAAGGTCCTTTTCGGGGACCTTTTTTTGTGTTTCCTCGGAAAATTGCCTGACCGCCTCCGTCCCCTTTCCGACGGGCACATTGATCCCTGCGCCGCCGACACAGCCCCCGGGGCAGCCCATGCCTTCCAGCAGATACCCCTCCCGCTTGCCGAATTTTGCGAGGCGGAGCATCTTTCTGCATTCAAAGAGCCCTTCCGCGTGGTCGGACTTGATCTCCGTCTCGGGGTAATATGCATGGATGCACGCTTCGATCGCTCTCGAGACGCCGCCCGACGCGCCGTACCCTCTCCCCGCCGCGGTCGCACCGTCAACGGGCGAATCCTCACAGCTCTCGGGACAGATCCCGCGTGCATCGAAGATTGCAGAAAGCTCCTCGAACGTGATCACGAAATCGACGTCCGAACGCACACTCTCTCGCATCGCTTCGAGTTTTTTGGCTGCGCACGGCCCGATAAAGACGACTTTTGCGTTCGGTTTATCCTGCTTGATCGTCCGTGCCGTCGTCACCATGGGCGTAAGCGTCTCCGAGATCCCGTCCGCGAGCGCGGGAAATTCCCGTTCTGCGAGCATGATATAGGACGGGCAACAGGAAGTGAGCATGAACGGATGCTCCCCCGAGGCGATTTTTTCGACATACTTCTTCGCCTCCGCCGTTGCGCCGTGATCTGCCCCCTTCGCCACCTCTCTGACCTCGGAAAACCCGAGTTTTTTGAGGGCGGTAACAATCTGTCCGAGCGAGACGTCCTCCCCGAATTGTCCGACAACGGAGGGAGCCACCTCGCCGACGATCTCCTCCCCCGCCTTGATCGCATTGATGAGCTGAAAGATCTGGGATTTATCGGCGATCGCGCCAAACGGGCAATGCACCATGCACTGGCCGCAGGCGACACACTTCTGCGGGTCGATATATGCCCTGCCGAGTTTATCGCTCGAGATCGCATGGACGCCGCAATTCTCTGCACACGGGCGGATCTTGTGTACGATCGCCTCGTACGGGCACGCGGACTTGCATCTCCCGCACCGCACGCACCGCTTTTCGTCGATGACCGCATGACCGTCCTCCCCCACGGAGACGGCATTCACAGGACAGGCGTGCACACAATAGCGCGATATGCACTTTCTGCACTGGTTACTGACCTCATATTTGTCGTCCTCACAACAATCACAGGCGGAGGGAATGACCTGCATGAGGGGCGGTTCATAGTATTTTTCCGAAATATTGCTCTTATCGAACCCGCTCGTGAGATGAGACGGCTGGTCCTGCGGGTTGAGAGACATCCCGAGCGCTAAACGCACCCGTTCGGATGCGATCGCCCGCTCACGATAGATACTCTCACGGTACCGCGGCTTCTCCGTGGGCGTGAGCTTATACGGGATCGACTCGAGGTCGTTGACGACGTCCTCGGAGCCGAATGCCGCTTTTGCGACCTCAACAAAGACCTTATGTCTGAGTTCCGATGCCGAACTTCTGAATTTTATCATGCCTTCCTGCCGTAATAGGCGTTGAGATACATCTCTTTGATCTCAGAGATCAACGGATAACGAGGATTTGCCCCTGTGCATTGGTCATCGAACGCGTCCTCGGACATTTTGTCGAGTTTGGCGAGGAATTCCTCTTCGGTGACCTTCCCCTGCAGCGCCTCTGCGATTGTCATCGGCTGCCCGATCTCGGACATGAGCGTGCGAAGCTGTTTGATGAGCGCTTCGACGAGCGCCACGTCCGTCTTGCCCGTACAGCCGAGATAGCGTGCAACGTCTGCATAGCGCGCCATGCACTGCGGGTAGGCATATTGCGGGAAGGTGCCGATCTTGGCGGGCGCCTCCGCGCTGTTGAAACGGATGACCTCCTCGAGCATGAGCGAATTTGCCATGCCGTGCGGGAGATGGAAATAGGAACCGAGCTTATGCGCCATGGAGTGGCAGACGCCGAGGAAAGCGTTTGCAAACGCCATCCCCGCCATTGTCGCGGCATTGGCGACCCGCTCTCTCGCCTCGGGATCGGCTGAACCGTTTTTATAAGCCGAAGGAAGATAGGTAAAGAGAAGTCTCAACGCCTCTTTGGCGATCCCGTTGGTGAAATCCGTCGCCATGACGGAAGCGATTGCCTCGAGCGCATGGCTTACGGCGTCGATCCCCGAGCAGGACGTAAGCCCCTTGGGGATATCCATCATGAGGTCGGCGTCCACGATCGCCATATCGGGCATGAGTTCATAATCGGCGAGCGGGTATTTTGTGCCCGTCACGTCGTCTGTGATTACGGCGAAGGGGGTGACTTCGCTCCCCGTGCCCGCCGTCGTCGGAATTGCAACGAACAATGCCTTATCTCCCATATGCGGGAAGGAATAGACGCGTTTGCGGATGTCCGAGAAGCGCATCGCCATCCCCTCGAAATCCACCTCGGGATGTTCGTACATGACCCACATGATCTTCGCCGCGTCCATGGGCGAGCCGCCACCGACCGCGATAATCACATCGGGCGAAAAGCTCTTCATCATCTCGAGGCCCTTTTGGGCGCATGAGAGGGTCGGATCGGACTGAACATCGAAAAATGTCTCGTGCTCGATCCCTTCCTCGTGCAGGATCTCGTTGATACGGGCCGTGAACCCGCTGTCATAGAGGAATTTATCCGTGACAATGAAGGCGCGTTTCTTGTGATAGACCTGTGCGCCGAGTTCTTTGAGTGCAACGGAAAGACTCCCGCGCTTGAAATAAACCTTTTCGGGGGCTCTGAACCACAACATATTTTCTCTCCTCTCCGCTACTGTCTTGATTTGTATCAGATGTTTGACGCCGACGTTCTCCGAAACGGAATTTCCTCCCCATGAGCCGCAGCCGAGGGTGAGCGAAGGCGCAAATTTGAAGTTATAAAGATCCCCGATCCCGCCGTGCGAGGAGGGCGTATTGACGACGATACGGCAGGTCCGCATGACCTCGCGGAACCGTTCGAGCCGCTCCTTCCCCTCTCTTACATTGATATAGATCGAAGAGGTATGCCCCAGCCCGCCGTCCTTGACAAGGCGGTCCGCCTTTGCAAGGGCGTCTTCGAAGTCCTCTGCACGGTACATGGCGAGCACGGGAGAAAGTTTCTCATGGGCGAAGGGCTCGGAGAGCTCCACGCTCTCGACTTCACCGATGAGCACACGGCTCTCCTTGGGGGCCTCGAATCCCGACATCGCAGCGATCGTTGCCGCGCTCTGCCCGACGATCCTTGAATTGAGCGCTCCGTTGATGAACATCGTCTTTCTGACCTTCTCCGTCTCTTCGGGGGTGAGGAAATAAGCGCCGCGTTTTTTGAGTTCCGCCTTGAAGGCATCGTAGACGTCTTTGAGGACGATCACGGACTGCTCGGAAGCGCAGATCATGCCGTTATCAAAGGTCTTGGAATGCAGGATTGAGGACACGGCAAGCCGAATATCCGCTGTGGAATCGATGACGGCGGGCGTATTCCCCGCGCCGACGCCGATCGCAGGCTTCCCCGAGGAATATGCCGCCTTGACCATCCCGGGGCCGCCCGTCGCGAGGATCATATCCGCTTCCCGCATGATCATGCCCGAGAGCGGCACGTTGGGCTGGTCGATCCAGCCGATGATGTCCTCGGGCGCTCCCGCCTTGACAGCGGCCTCCAGAACGATCCTCGCCGCTTCGATCGTAGAGCGTTTTGCACGGGGGTGCGGCGAGATGATGAGCCCGTTCCTCGTCTTTAAGGAGATCAGGCACTTAAAGATCGCCGTCGAGGTGGGATTGGTCGTCGGGATGACGGCGGCGAGCACGCCGATCGGCTCTGCGATGCGGGTGATGCCGTACCCCTCGTCATGCTCAATGACGCCGCAGGTGCGCGTGTCTTTGTAGGCGTTGTAGATATATTCGGATGCGTAGTGATTTTTGATGACCTTGTCCTCGACGATGCCCATCCCCGTCTCTTCAACGGCAAGTTTTGCAAGCGGGATGCGCGCCTTATTGGCCGCCAGCGCCGCCTCGAAAAAGATCTTATCGACCTGCTCCTGCGTATAGGTCGAGAAAGTCTCCTGCGCGGCACGGACCCTGACAAGAAGTTTTTTTAATGATTCTTCATCGGTTACGGTAAAATCTTTCATAACTCCTCCGACTCCATGGATCTTGTTGCCTTTATAGTACCAAATATTCCCAAAAAAGTCAATATCCACACATCAATTTCCGAAAAATCCCTGCGATCTCTTTGCAGCCTCCCGCTCTCCTGCATCCCCGCCCCTACCCCCTCCCCCCTCCCTGCGTCATCCTAAGCCGCATTCTACGGTCATCCTGAGGGGTAGCCCAAAGGAGCCAACAGAACGGAGTCCGACCTCGGTGCCCCCTTGAGGGTGGAACAACGCGTTCTGCCAAAGATTGATAATCTTTGGCGCGTTGCGACATGAGCGAGCGCATT
>CANQLW010000010.1 GCA_947624805.1 uncultured Clostridia bacterium
GGATGAGGCATTTCCACGTCCAGATCATCGGCGGCATCTGCCTCTTCCAAGGCCGTATCGCCGAGATGAAGACGGGTGAAGGCAAGACGCTCGTCGCGACGCTCCCCGCCTATCTCGAGGCGATCAGCGGCAAGGGCGTGCACATCGTCACGGTCAATGACTATCTCGCCCGCCGCGACGCGGAGTGGATGGGCAAGGTCCACCGTTTCATGGGCCTGACGGTCGGCGTCGTGGTCCCCGGGATGAGCGACGACGATAAGCGCGCCGCCTATGCCGCGGATATCACATACGGCACGAACAACGAGTTCGGGTTCGACTATCTGCGTGACAATCTCAAATCGAGCTTAAAGCTCATGGTGCAGCGGGAACTCAACTTTGCGATCGTCGACGAGGTGGACTCCATTCTCATCGATGAAGCGAGGACGCCGCTTATCATCTCGGGCAGAGGGGACAAGTCCTCGGAGCTCTACGCGCAGGTGGACCGTTTCGTGCAGACGCTTACGGGCGGGTTCGACGATGAGCTCGAAGATGCCCAGAACGCGGCGCACAGGCGGAAGGATAAGAACGCGGGCGAGCGCAAACTTGCCGAGGCTGAGGCGCTGCAATGGGATTTCGTCATCGAGCGGAAAGACAAACAGGTCGAGCTGACCGAATACGGCGCGGCCAAGGCGGAAAAGTTCTTCGGCATCGAGAACGTTGCAGACATCGAGCACGCCTCGCTCAACCATCACATCCAGCAGGCGCTCAAGGCGCATCATCTGTTTCATCTCAACGAGGAATATATCATTCAGGACGGGGAGATCATCATCGTCGACGAGTTCACGGGGCGTCTCATGATCGGGCGCCGCTACTCAGACGGTCTGCATCAGGCGATCGAGGCGAAAGAGGGGGTCAAGATCCGTGAGGAGAACAAGACCTATGCGACGATCACCTTCCAGAACTATTTCCGTCTCTACAAAAAGCTCTCGGGCATGACGGGTACTGCCAAGACGGAGGAGGGGGAGTTCCGCACGATCTATTCCCTCGACGTCATCGAGATCCCGACGAACAAGCCTGTCCGCCGAGAGGATCTGCACGACCGTATTTTCTCGACCGTCGAAGGCAAGAAGAAAGCGATCGTCCGCGAGATCGCGGAGCGGCACGAGAAGGGCCAGCCCATCCTCGTCGGTACTGTCTCCGTCGAGAAGTCGGAGGAGATCTCGAGGCTTCTGCGCAGAAACGGCATTCAGCATAACATTCTCAATGCAAAGAACCATGAGCGTGAGGCGGAGATCGTCGCACAGGCGGGGCGGTACGGCGCGGTGACCATTTCTACCAACATGGCGGGCCGCGGTACCGATATCCTGCTCGGCGGGAATCCCGAATACCTCGCCAAGAAGCGGCTGCGTGAGGAGGGGGTCGAGCACGACACGATCGAGCTCGCGACGAGCTATGCAGAGCTCGACGAGGAGACCCAGAAGGTCCGTGACCGCTATAACGAGCTCTATAAGCAATACAAAGAAAAGACCGACGAGGAGAAGCAGAAGGTCATCGAAGCGGGCGGGCTCTGCATCATCGGCACAGAGCGGCACGAGAGCCGCCGTATCGATAACCAGCTCCGTGGCAGGTCGGGACGTCAGGGCGACATCGGTGCATCCGTCTTCTTCCTCTCCCTCGAGGACGACCTCATGGTCCGTTTCGGCGGCGAGCGGATGAAGCACATCTATGAGATGTCCAAGATGCAGGACGACGAATGCCTCGAGAGCAAGCTCCTCACCCGCCTCATCGAGTATGCACAGAAGCAGATCGAGGGCAGGAACTTTGCTACGAGAAAGAACGTTCTCCAATACGACGACGTCATGAACACCCAGCGTAAGATCATCTACGCCGAGCGTATGAAGGTCATCCGCGGCGAGGACGTGCACGAGCAGGTGCTCAAATATATTCCCGATTATGTCGTCAGCGTCGTCCGTTCGGCGGTCAATGCAGACGAGATGCCCGAGAAGTGGAACGAGGAAGACCTCAACGTCGCGCTCGAGCGGAAACTTCTCCCCCCCGGGACCAACTTCATCACCCGTGAGAAGCTCGAGAAGTGGGAGTATGATGTCGCCATCGACAAGATCTCCAAGAAGACGGCGGAGTGCTACGAGGAGAAGATCGAGCGGATCCGTGAAGAGGCACACATCGATTTCAAGGATGCGGAGAGAAATATCCTGCTCCGCGTCGTCGACAGCAACTGGATCGACCATATCGACGCGATGGACCAGCTCCGCAAAGGGATCAGGCTCCGCGCTTACGGACAGTCCGACCCCATCATCGCCTACAAGCAAGAGGGACTTGCGATGTTCGACGAGATGGTCGAACGGATCCAGGAGAGGACGATCGCGATCTTGCTCAAAGCGCAGGTCGAAGTCCGTCAGCAGCCCGTTCAGCGCGTGATGCCGACGGCACCCCAACAGGCCCCGCAGGAGCCCGCAGAGCAGGAGGCTTCCGAGGAGCAGACGCCCGCGCCCGCGGGACAGGCGCCCGCGCAGCCGCAAAGGCAGATGGGGATGCCCGCCGTGCCCGCGGCGGTCGACGTGGATTCGCTCAGGACGAGCGGATCGGAGCGCTTCAACCCCGCGACGATGAAGAAGGCGAAAAAACCGGGCCCCAACGACCCTTGCCCCTGCGGCAGCGGACTCAAATACAAGAAGTGCCACGGCAAACCGTTTTAATGGGGAGCTTCGGCGCCTTAAGTGGATGCCGAGAAACTTGCCCATCCCTCAAGGGGCGCCAAGGGACAAATCACCAAACCAATCAAGGAATTTATGTTCAAAGCAGACGATTACAGATTAAAGATCAAAGGGCTCGAGGAGATGCTCGCCGAGGCGAAGTATGCCCTCGACATCGACAACCGCTACGAGCAGCTCAAAACATTGCGGCAAGAACAGGAAGACCCCGCCGTCTGGCAGGATTTGGAGCGTTCCGCCGCGATCGGGCGTCAGATCGCTTCCATCGAGAACAAGATCGCGTCCTATGAGAAGGGCCGTAAAGCCGTTGACGACGCAAACGAGATCATCGACCTCATCGAGGAGACGGAAGAGGAGGAACTCATCCCCGAACTCGACAAGATGATCGCCGCCGCCGAAGCCGATATCGAGGAGATGCGCGTCAAGGCGCTCCTCCGCGGCAAGTACGACAGCTCCAACGCCCTCCTCTCCATCCATGCGGGCGCGGGGGGCACGGAGGCGTGCGACTGGGTCTCCATGCTCTACCGTATGTATTGCCGCTATGCCGAAATGCAGGGCTTCAAATGGACGGAGATCGACCGTCTCCCCGGTGATACTGCCGGGCTGAAATCGGTGGATTTCCGTATCGAGGGGGAGAATGCGTACGGCTATCTCAAGGCAGAGATCGGCGTGCACAGGCTCGTCCGTATTTCCCCGTTCGACGCAAACAAGCGCCGCCAGACCTCCTTTGCCTCCCTCGAGGTCATGCCCGAGGTCGATGACGACGACGAGATCGAGATCAAGGACGAGGATATCCGTATCGACGTTTACAGGAGCTCGGGCGCGGGCGGGCAGAAGGTCAATAAGACAGAGACTGCCATCCGTATCACCCACTTCCCGACGGGCATCGTCGTCACTTGCCAGAACGAGAGGAGCCAGCTCCAGAATAAGGAGATGGCGTTCAAATATCTGCGTTCCCGTCTTCTCGAAAAGCAGATCGAGGAGCGTATGGCGCAGGAGGCCGCCCTCAAGGGCGAGACGAAGAAGATCGAGTGGGGCTCGCAGATCCGTTCCTATGTATTCTGCCCCTATACCCTCGTCAAGGACCACCGTACGGGGTACGAGGTCGGCGACGTGCAGTCCGTCATGGACGGCAATATTCAGGGCTTCATCATCGACTATCTGAAAAAGACCTGATCTTACCCATGAAACAACCTGTCATTCTCGGAATCGAATCCTCTTGTGATGAGACGGCGGCGGCGGTCATCCGCGGCCGCACTTTACTCTCCGACGAGATCATCTCCTCCGCCTCCGTGCAGGCGAAGTTTGGCGGCGTTGTGCCCGAGATCGCCTCCCGTGCCCACAGCGACGCCGTGGACGAGGTCGTGCTCCGTGCACTCCGTGCCGCAAACGTCAAAAAAGAGGAACTGGACGCCGTCGCCGTGACCTATGGCGCGGGGCTCTTGGGGGCGCTCCTCGTCGGGCTCTCCTTCGCCAAGGGGCTTGCATACGGGCTCGGGATCCCTCTTGTCGGGGTCAATCATATCCGCGGACACCTTGCGGCGAGCTATCTCGAGGACGAGACCCTCACCCCGCCCTTTATGACGCTTCTTGCGAGCGGCGGGCATACGGCCATTCTCCATACAAAGACCAAGACGGAGTTCGAAGTTCTCGGCGGCACCCTCGACGACGCCGCGGGGGAGGCATTCGATAAAGTCGCCCGTGTCTTGGGACTTCCCTATCCCGGGGGTCCCCATGTCGAGGCGCTTGCACGGGAGGGGAGGAACGTCGTTCCCATGCCGAAGATGCTCAAGGGCATGGGCGGCTTCGATTTCTCTTACAGCGGGCTCAAGACGCACATCATCAACTATGTCCATACCAAGGAGCAGAGAGGGGAGGCATGGTCGAAGGCGGACGTTGCCGCATCCTTCCAGTCCGCCGCGCTCGACATCCTCGCCGATAAGACGGTAGAGGCGGCGCTCGGGCGGAACGTGAAGACGGTGACGGCGGGCGGCGGGGTCATCGCGAACGGGTACCTGCGGGAACGCTTACAGGAACAGTGCACCCGCCACGGCCTGAAACTCGTCCTTCCCGCCAAAAAACATTGCACAGACAACGCAGCCATGATCGCTGCCGAGGGGCTCATCCGATACGAGGCGGGAGACTTCTCCCCGCTCTCCCTCAACGCCGCGGCGAGCATCCCGCTCCGATAAAGTATCAATCTCACCCGATTGCAGAAACTGCGGTCGGGTTTTTTGCCAAAAAGACATTTTCGGCGGAAATTGCATAAAATATCTTGACAGAGTAGACAAATTATAGTATAATATGACTACGAAAAGGAGAGAAGATATGGCGATCGGAATTTCTATCAGGCCGTCAAAGGACCTTCGCACCAATTATGGGCAGATCTCCGCGCTGACGCGGCAGACACCCGTTGCGATCACCGTCAACGGGCGGGAGGACACCGTCCTCATGAGCCATGAGGACTATGTTGCACAGCAGGCAGCCCTTGAGGAGATGAAGGAGCGGCTCGAGCTGTATGCACATTTTGCACAGGCGGAGGATGACGTACGGCTCGGCAGGGTCAAGCCGCTCGACGACGCGTTCGGCGAGATCATAAAGGCGATTTCGGAGTGAGCCATGCGTTATCATGTCCTCATGACCGAAACGGCGATCGCCGATTTCAAGAAGATCGCCCTGAATCTCCTCGACGTCTCCAAGGACGCCGCGACCGCCGTCAGGTTTGTCAGGGAGCTGCAAGAGGAAGTGGAGCGCCTTGCCGATTTTCCGCAATCGGGGGCGCTTCCGAATGACAGGAATCTCGTCTGTCAGGGGTACCGCTTCCTCGAACATAAAGAATATCTGATTTTCTATACATATGAGAACGGCGCCGACACTGTCTATGTCAAGGCTACCTTTCACGCAAAGCTCGATTATAAACGGGTCCTGCGGACGATCAAATAAACGGGAGCCGAGCGGCTCTCCCCGTATAAATCTCACCCGATTGCAGAAACTGCGGTCGGGTATTTTTATGGGGAATCAGACGATCTATTTCAAAAACCGGCCGAGGATCATCGCGACGAGCACGATCGCGGGGCCCAAGGAGTGTGAGGGGGTCATCGGGCGGTATGTCGAGACGGCACTCTCCGATGATATGTACGGCGAGAGTACCTATGAAAAGGCGGAGTGCAAAATGCTCTCCAAAGTTATCGACGGCGCGATCACGAACGCGGGGCTCAGGCGGGAGGAGGTGGATATGATCGTCTCGGGCGACCTGCTCAACCAGATCATCTCGGCGAGCTTTGCGGCGCGGGATTTCTCCATTCCCTTTTTGGGGGTGTACGGCGCTTGCTCCACGATGGCGGAATCGATTGCCGTGGCGGCGGCGTTTGTCAACGGCGGACTGTGCAAGAGGGTCGTCGCGGCGACGGGGAGCCATTTTGCCTCGGCAGAACGCCAGTACCGCTATCCCTTGGAACTCGGCTGTACCCGCCCGCCGCAATCCCAGTGGACGGTGACGGGCGCAGGCGGCGCACTCATCGCCGATGAGGGGAAGGGCGTCAAGATCACGGCGGCGACGCTCGGCAAGGTCGTCGATTTCGGCATCACGGACGTCAATAATATGGGCGCAGCGATGGCTCCCGCGGCCTCTGATTCAATTTTGGCGCACTTTCGGGGCACGAAGGAGGACGTCGAGGACTATGATCTCATCGTCACGGGAGATTTGGGGGCGCTCGGGAGCAGGATCCTCAAGGACCTTACATGGGAGAAGGGGCTCGACATCTCCAAGATCCATGTGGATTGCGGGGAGATCATCTATAACGTCATCGAGGATGAATATCAGGGCGGGAGCGGGGCGGGCTGCTCGGCGGTCGTGCTGAATTCCTATCTGTACAGCAAACTGATGTCGGGGAGTCTCAAAAAGATCTTATTTGTTGCGACGGGTGCGTTGCTTTCGACGGTCTCCTCGGGACAGGGCGAATCCATCCCCTGCATCGCCCACGCCGTCGTTTTGGAACGATAGGGCGGGGCATATTCAGAACACGTTGCCCACCCCCCTGCCGCCGCAACGGGGTAGGGGTGGGGACTTGCCCTCCCCCTTTTTAAGGGGGAGGGGTAGGGGAGGGGGTTCGTTTCAATTAACGGCGCGTGGCAGGGTTGCCCTGCCTAAGCGCTTTGGGCGGCAGGGACCGCCGCAAAGCCCGTCGGCGAGGCCACGCCTCCTGTCGCGGCGCCGCTCACAGTGCACTGCACTGTTGAGCGAGAACTGCGCCGCTCCACCCCATTTGCCGAACCCCTTCGGCTTAATGTCTTCTCGAGCGAATGAGAGGATGACCCAAGAGGACGCAAACGCAACTTTCCTCGAACGTATTTATTTGCGTGGCCCCGCGAGATTCTTCGACAAGCTCAGAATGACGCGCTAACGCGCGTCCGCGGGGCGGAGCAAAGAAATCGTTCGAAATAATTCCCCCTACATATGGAATATCTCCAGATCCTGTTTATGTTCCTCAAAGCGTTTGCGGTGGGGGGACTCATTTGCGCAATCGCACAGGTCGTCATCAATTTCACCGATCTTACGGCGGGGAAGATCCTCGTCATCTTCATGCTCGCGGGCGTCGCCCTCACCGCACTCGGGCTCTATCAGCCCCTCGTCGATTTCGCAGGCGCAGGGGCGACCGTTCCCATCTCAGGCTTTGGCTATCTTCTCGCCAACGGCGCCATGCGCGGGGCGGAAGAGGGCCTTTTCAAAGCCCTTACAGGCTCCCTCGCCGCAGCCAGCGCGGGCGTCTCCGCCGCCGTCGTCTTCTCCTTCCTCATGGCCCTCCTCTTCAAATCCCATACAAAATACAATTGACCCCCGCCCGCGTGAACAAATATTACATTTTTTAGTTCACGAATAACATTTTCAGTTAAATAATAGACCAAATCCTCACAGCGTATATTTACACGGCATTCCCGTGCGTTATATAATAATTCTGTGAGAGCATGGGGAGGGCGGCTCCCTCGCTTTTGCTTTTCAACAAAAATCAGGAGGAAAGAGATGACAAAAAGAAGAACGATCCTCGTTGTCCTGATGAGCGTACTCATGACCCTTCTCCTTGCAGTCGCCGCGGCGTGCGGTGGGGGGGGAGAAAAGGTTGCGCTTAAATGGGACATCGCGGACCATGCAACTGTTCAGGTGGAAGGCTACGACGCACTTCCCGAAGAGGTGAAGGCGGGAACGGAGCTTCGGTTCACGGTCACGCCCGACAACGGGTACGAAGTGACCGTCAACGTCGGCAGAAACCGCCTCAGCGCCAAAAACGGTGTCTATACCTATACCGTCAACGGCGAAGTCACGATCACTGTCACGGTGAACCGTATCGTCTCCGACGTCGTCGTATCGCAGAAGCCGACCAAGAATCTCTATTACGCGGGCGAGGAGATCGACCGTACGGGGATGGTCGTCACCGTGCAGTATGCAACGGGCGAGAACGAGACGACGGATGTCTATACCGTCAACTATCAGACCAAGAACGCGACCGCGTTCACCCTCGGGGACACCTATTACACCGTCACATTCGGGGCGAAGGAGTCCGCTCATGTCGAGCTTGATCAGGCGGTCGTCGGACGGATCGTCGTCGACCCCGCGGGCGGCGAGATCGAGTCCGCTTACAAGTCCCAGCTCGAGGCGATGCCGGGGATCAAAGATATCACGGTTGACGACGAGTCCGGGATCTATACCTTCTATTTCGAGAAGGCGCTCACCGAGAGCATCCCGCTTCCCATCAATGCCCAGCTCAGCCGCGGTGAGGAGTTCCAGCTCGTCGGTATGCAGGAAAACGGCACAAGGGTGTACAATGTCCCCGCCGAGACCGCTGTCAGCCATACCTATACCGCAGCGTGGGTCGGCGAGCTCGTCAAGCTCACGAGCGTCAAATACGAGAAAGAGACCGTCAGCAACAAGGAAGTTCCCTTCCTCGTGTTCAGAGGCACATTCAATGCCGCCGACGAGGTGCAGCTTGTTCTCTATGAGGGCAATGCGAAAGTCACCTTCGAGGGCGAGAGCGTGAAGGGCACGAAGGGCGACGAATTTGTCCTCAAGCTCAACATGGTAGAGCTTGCAGAGGCGCAAAACGGCGCCTGCATCGGCAAATGGATGGACATCACCTTTGTCGCGAAGACTGTCGTGGGCGGCAACACCATTACGGATCGTCAGGAGATCTTCGCTGCTTCCTACGAGGAAGGCGTGATCGATCGGACCGCGATGAATGTCGGCGGCGTCAACTGCACGTTTGAGGAATACAACGGAGCATTGAAGGCCGTTGTCAATCTTGCCTCGACCTCCGAAGGCGTCACGGCCACCATTGCGATGACAATGACGGCGGCTATGGAGAAAGATGTTCCCACGCTCACCTTCAGCGGCACGATCAATGCGGAGCACAACGGCAAGACCGTCACGATCGACTATGAGATCGGCTCCACCACATATCCCACGGATGCAACGGTTGCGGACGGCACATTCGAGATCAAGATCGATCTTACAAAGATCCCGCTCAACAGCATTGCATATTTCCACCTCTATCTGAAGGATAACGGGCTTGTCGTCTATAAGGGTGATGAGAATGGCAACCTTCTGAATTCTTGGTGCATCAGCGATGCCTTCGCCGACCATGGCCGGCACGCGCTGAGCGGCAACGATTATCTGCTGGGCGCCGACGGCAACGAGGCTAAGACTATCGAACTCGCAAACGAGGACAAGACGAGCGTCTATTATATCGGCTACGGTAAGTGGGGCGGCATCATCGCCTATGGCGAGAATCAGGCGCTCTCCTACACGGAAATCTCCGCGGAAGAGAAAGAGGGGACTCCTTACTACGTCATCAGCGGGTCGTACAACGAAGCGCTGGCGGCGGACAAACTTGCCGCGATCCTCAAGGCAGAGTGGGAGAACGGCGACATCTCCAACAACCCCGATGCAGGTTCCATGAATGCCGACTGGACGGTCAACGCTCTCTCCGCTGAGGGCGCCATGACGGTCGAGCCCGACGAAACGGCACATACCTTCAAGCTCTTCATCGCCCTTCCCAAGGGCGCGGCGCACGGCTGGATCCTCTTCTTGCATATCGCCGCGAACAACAACTTCATGGGCACGGAATGCACGATCGGCGATCCCATCATGATCGGCAATATCGAGTATGCGATCAGGAGAGGAGAAGGTTACAGCGATACGAAGAGCTGGATCAATAACCTTCCCATGCTCTATATCACCGACACCGCCAAGACGCAGCTCTCCGTTGCGAGCGGCTCCCGCGTCAGGCTGTATGTCGATGACTTTACCGCTCCCACCAAGGTTTACTATATTGTCAATGTGAACCATAAGAACGCCGAGCTTGCAAACATCTACTTCGGCAATGCGGACGGCGGTGAATACTACGGCGCGGATGCAACCCTCTCCAAGCTCAATGAAGACGGCACGGGCGAGCTTTGGTTCGACATCACGGCTTATAACGGCACCCAGCTCTGGCCGCACCTCTACTATAAGGAAACGGACGGCAGCTACACCCATTTTGTCGAGATCAAGGATACAGATTCCTCCGTCGGGACGCAGTATGCAGTCGTCGGCGGCAGAGTGTACTCCCTCAAGAACGACAGTTCCGTCTACAACGACGTCTGCCTCGTCACCGCCGAGGCGGAAGAGGGCATGAAAAACCCGCCGAAGTCGGATAAGGATTACACGGCGTCGACAGTCAACGGAAACTCGCTCAAGATCGAAGTCGTCGATCAGAAGGTCCTGATCACCGTCGAAGGCACTGCGATCACCAAGTACTACACGAAGGACGACGTCAAGCTCTACCTCTACAACGTGGGAGCGCTCACGAGAATGCCCGTCGAGCAGGAAATCGATATGAAAGAAGACGGCAGCTTCACGATCAAGGCGGACATTACGGGACTTGAAGTCAGTGTCGTCACCTACTCCGTGAGAGTGTATTTCGGTACATTCGAAGACCATTATGTCATTCCCAAGGCGGCGGACAACGTGAATCTTGACTTCGGGACCAAGGTGTACACCGTTACCCGTCCCGGCAACACGGCCACGACCATCTCCGTGAGCGAGTTCAAGGGATATAAGGCGACTGCCGTCGCATTTGACACAACGGATGAGACCAAGATCAAGTTTGTCGTCAGCGGTATTTATCAGAATGCCACGAAGGAAGCTGTCGAAGAGAAACTCGGCGAGACTTTGGAGTTCGATTTCGCATTGAACGACCATTTGGCGCACACCGGCTGGGCTACGGCCGAAGGCGTGACCAAGGAATCCTTTGAGGTGACGGAAGACGGCACGTGGCAAGTCGTGTTTGACATCACCTCGCTTACGGACGCTGCCTATACCGTTCACTTTGACGGCGGAGACCTCAAGATCACCGATGATTCGCTCGACGGCCTGACTGCTCAGTTCAGCGGCAAGACGTTCAAGGTCAGCAACAAGGTCGGATCTGCGAAGGGCAGAGAATTCTGGGGCACGGTCGGCATCCTTATCGTGGATCCTGCAAGAACGTATGCGGATTACGATCCCGAGGCGATCACGATCAAAGAGGAAGGCGGCAAGCCCATGCTTGTCATCAGCGGCACATATACGGGGAACGTCACGCAGGATATGTTTGACCTTGATGCACAGGAAAATAATGCGTGGACACCGAATGCCCTCAAGGATTACCTCACGGTTACGCTTGATAATGGGAAGTTCGAAGCCAAAGCGGACATTTCGAGCGTGCCTGCAAGCAAGAATGATTATATTCTGCACTTCTTCGTCGGGAAAGATGATAGCGCATTGTTCAACGAGGGGAATGTTGTCGGCGATATTCCTACCGGCACATCGCTCGGGACGTGGAAGATCGGGGAGAAACAGTACTCCTTAGAAGTCCGTCATATGTGGGAGAGCCAGAGGGTCCAGCTCTATGTCGAGGACGCAGAGACCAATACGGGGATCCGTGTCCGTGGCGTTGACGTTGCAACCAATGACGCGGAAACGGTCGCTTACTACGTCGTAACGGTGAGCAGTCTGTATTCCGAGCAAGACCTGCAAAGCAAGCTCAAGTATGGCGACAGCGCCGCGAATGGCTACAGCGTTGCAAAGATCGAGGCCGTAACGGGCGGTTATACAGTCTACTTCGATGTGACGAGCGCGCCCGGCAACGGTGCATGGATCTGGTCTAAACTGTTCTATGACGGTGCGGCCTTTGACGGTAGCAATGGTGACATCAAGTTTGGCGCAAACGGCAAGTCTGTCACGGTCGGCAGCAAGACCTATCGGATCCAGAACATCGACGGGACAGCTGAAACGGACGGCAACACATGGGGTATCGATGTCCTTGTGGTTGAAGGCAACTGACGCATGAAATTGCGCTCTGTGCACACATGAACGAAAAAAAGAACGGCGGTTTTCCGCCGTTCTTTCTTCGTATTTCACGTCCGCCCCGCCCCTTGGCGCCCCTGTAGGGGAGCTGGCGAGCGTTAGCGAGACTGAGGGGTTTTGAACCCTATCCCCCGCTACGCGGGTACTTCCCCTAAGAGGGGAAGCAAGTGCCATTTACTACGCGTTGCTCCACCCTAAGAGGGGAGGCAAGAATAAGCCCATACCCTTTTACAATGCGTTCATTGACAAAAAGGGCGATATATGTTACAATAGAACAAATTTCGCACGATCGATCTCAAAAAGGAAATCCTATGAAAAAAAGTTTATCCGTTCTTGCCGTTCTCGTGGCTGCTGCCGCGCTTCCGTCGGTCTCGGCCTGTACGGTCACCGACACCCCCCGTCCCGCCGAGCCCCTTTTCGATGCCTTCGAGGCCGCAACGCTCGCCGACGACCCCGTTCTCATCAAGGCGGACAGCGGGCTCACACGCATCCGCTGGCGCTCCGTCGAGGGCGCCGAGTCCTATGTCCTCTACCGCGCGGAGAGCAAATACGGGGCATATACACAAGTCGGGACCTTCACGCCCGATACATCCGAGTACGAGACGGCGATGTATATCTACGACTACTACAAAGTCTGCGCCGTTGTCAACGGTGAGGAGGTGGAAGTCGGGGAGCCGCAGTCTGCCTTCTCGGCGAACGCGCTCGTCATCTCCCCCGATGACGACATGACCGCTGTCCAGTCGGAGATCGACAGGACACACACCGCCTTGGAGCTCGGCTCCACGGGGCAGTTTTCCTCCCAAAGAGCTGCATATCTCTTCCTCCCGGGGCGGTATGACGACCTCACGGCGAAGATCGGTTACTATACCTCCGTCAACGGGCTGGGCGAGGTCCCCACGGACGTCTCCGTGAGCCTCTACGTCTCCGATAAGGTGCTCGACAAGCAGAATGCGACCTGCACGTTCTGGCGGAGCGTTGAGAATCTGACGGCGAAGGGGGGCGTCGTATGGGCGGTCTCACAGGCGACGAGCTTCCGCCGCAGCAAGGTCAGCGGGGGCATCGCGCTCTCCTACGGCGGCTGGTCCTCGGGCGGGTTCCTCGCCAATACCCTCGTGACGGGCGAAGTCTCGGGCGGGACGCAGCAGCAGTGGATGTTCCGCAATGACGAGGCGAGGTCCTATAAAGGCGGGTCCTTCAACATGGTCTTCAGCGGCTGTGAAGGGGACAAGGACAGCGACGTATGGACGAACGATTCTGGCTCCGTCACCGTCATCGATGAGACGGAGAGGATCGCCGAAAAGCCCTTCCTCTACCTCTCCGAGCAGGATTATCAGGTCTTTTTGCCCTCCGTGCAGGAGAATACGCAAGGCGTGACGTGGAAAAACGGGCTCGCCGCCGAGGACGGTATCTCCGTCCCGCTCACCGAGTTTTATATCGCCGACGCGCGTTATGATGACGACGTCTCCCTCAACGACGCCCTTGCAGCGGGCAGAAATCTCCTCTTCACCCCCGGGATCTACACCCTGAATGCGCCGCTCGAGGTCACAAACGCCGACACGATCCTGTTCGGGCTCGGCTATGCGACACTCAAGATCAGCGACAGCAATACCGATTGTGCCGTTCGGGTGGGGGATGTCGACGGGGTGAGGATCGCCGACCTCCTCCTCGATGCAGGCAAGAAGAGCGAGAACATGATCGTCGTCGGGGAAAAGGGGAGTAAGGTCTCCCATGCCGAGGATCCGATCGTGCTCTCCAACCTCTATTGCCGTATCGGCGGCGTCGCCAATATCCATACCGAGACGAACGAGGCGGTCGTCATCCATGCAAACGACGTCATCGGCGATAATTTCTGGATCTGGCGTGCCGACCACTCCCAAGGCGTCGCATGGAGCGATGAAGTCTACGACAATTATACAAATTACGGCAACCCCGCGCAGACGGGCGTGAGGGTGACGGGCGACCGCGTGCATTGCTACGCGCTCATGGTCGAGCATTTCGAGAACTTCCAGACGGTCTGGACGGGCGAGGACGGGCTTACGGTGATGTATCAATCCGAGACGCCGTACAGGACGCCCGCGCAGAGCGACTGGATGAGTCATGACGGGCAGAAACGGGGCTGTGCCAGCTACAAGGTCGAGGACAGCGTCTCGCGGCACAGAGCGTTTGGCATCGGCGTCTATCTCGTCCAGCCGACGGGCATGACGCTCGACTCGGCGATCGAGGTCCCCGAGAAGGAGGGGATCGAGATGCGGCATCTCATCACCTGTAATTTCTCGGGACAGAACGGGAACATCATGAACGTCGTCAATGACTACGGCGGCGCAGTCGGCAAGGGTGCTGCAGGTCAGCGTCGCGTTCCCCGCTATCCCCTCGCAACGTAACCATAACCGTAACAAAAAAATCCTCGCGCTAAGCGCGAGGATTTTTGTGTGCCTGTTTACTGCTGAGGCGGAACGTCCTCAGGCGTGTCGGGGGTCTCGGGCGTCTCGGGCGTATCGTCTGCGTTGCCCTCAACGGGAGCCGCCTTGTCCTTCTTACGGATTGCGAAGAACACCCAGACGGCGCATCCTGCGATGACGACAGCGTCCACGACGCCGATGATCGTCCAGAGCGGGAACTGGGCACGTTCCGCACGGTTGACCTGAACTTCGTCCTCCGACGGGTTGTAATTGCTTGCAACGGCCTGTGCATTGAGAATGCCGTACAGCAAGTGATGCGTCGCCTCACGGAGCTGCGTCTTGAACGCCGCCGTGTCGTAAGCCTTATCGTAGTCGAACGTGCCGTCGTGCAGATAGCCCGCCATCCAGAGGTCGCCGCCCGCACGGATCATCTGGTCGCCGTTCATGAACTCGTGGTGGTCTGCATAGTCGGTGAGGATCGCGCCGTTGTAGCCCCATTCCTCACGGAGGACGCTCGTGATGAGCGCTTCACTGCCGCCCGACCACGTCGCACCGATCCTGCCGTAAGCGGTCATGAGCCCGGGGGTCCCGCCGACGTCCGCTTCCACGCGGTTGATCATATATTTGAAAGGCTTGAGATAGATCTCGCGGAGCGCCTGTTCTGTCATCCAGCAATACAGCCCGTCGCGGAGGGTCTCCTGATCGTAACCGATGATGTGCTTGACGTAGACATATACGCCTGCATTGAGGGAGCCCTCTGCGGTCATGGCGCCCATGACGCCCGAGAGGAGGGAGTCCTCGGAGTAATACTCATAATTTCTGCCGCCGAACGCGGAACGGTGCAGGTTGATACCGGGAGCATACCAGCCCGAGAGGCCCATCGAGAGCGCCTGCGTGCCGACCGAGTAGCCGAAGCTCTTTGCGAGCTGTTCGTTCCATGTCTGCGCGATGACGGTGGGCATCGGGAAGCCTGTGCCGTGCTTGTCGGTGTTGAAGGAACCGATCTGCGCGGGGCCGTCATAGGAACTGGTCACGGCCTTGTTGACGGAGGGGACTTCCTTCTCACGGTTGAAGCCGTCGCGGACGAGTTCGGACATTTCGCTCTCGGTGATGGAGTCGAGGACTTCATCCCAGAGGGGATCGGCATAATCTGCACCCAGCTGAAGCCCGAGTTCCGTCGCCGCCGAACCTGCCGTATTCTCGTCGAGAATACCGTTCTTCTGGACGCCGAACAGCTTGTAATTGCCTCTGTTCTGCCCGAACACGGGAGCCGTCACGCCCTCCTGTGCCTTCTTGTTTTCCCATGCCTTTACGTCCTTTTCACCGTAGAGGTTGGTATCGATGAGATTCTGCGCCATTTCGCGTTTCATCCACGATTGGGTCCTGTCCTTACCCTCGGGCACGAGTTTGAAGTCTGCAAACTTATTCCCGCGGGAGAGGAAGGTGATGTTGCCGCCCGAGTTCGAGCCGTCCAGCGAAATGCCGTTGTCGACGGCGTCGTCGCCCGTGAAGACGTTGAACGCGCTCTCCTTGTCGCAGTGCCGGATGTCGTCATTGAACTTGATGTCGTGCGTCGCATTGTCCATCTTTGCGACATTGTGTGCATCTGTCCTGAGGGAGAGGGTATAGTTGTTCTTCTCGAGGATCCAGCCGCCGCCCGCGATCTTGTCCCCGTAGCAATCATAGGATGCCATATCGGAGAGCTTGAATTTCAGGGTGAGCTCCTGCGTTTCCCCGGGTTCGACCGCGACGGGCGTCTTTGCAAAGGCGAGCAGATTGACGGCTGCCTTTTCGATGCCGTTCGGCGTATAGGGAGGCGTGAAGTAGAGTTCGACGACTTCCTGTGCGGGGAAATCACCCGTATTGGTGACGCGGACAGTGACCTCCTGCGTCTCATCCTGCAATTTGTTCCAGTCCGATGCAGACACGGAGGAGAGGGAGGGCCATCTCACATCCCACTCGAAGGTCGTGTAGCTGAGACCGTAGCCGAAGGGATACTGCACGACTTCGTCATAGCCGTTTACGTTGAAATTCGTCTTTGCGAAGTCGCTCTGCCAGAAGCCGTCTGCTTCCGCCGTCTCGTACCACTTGTACCCGACATAGATGTTTTCCTGATAGTCGAGATAGCTGACCTGCGTGAACTGGGGCTTTGCGGTGCCGTCGGGGACCCAGTTGCCGTTTGTCGTGCCGTTGTAAGGGTATTTGCCCTGTCCGTTGGAGTATTCGCCGACGCCCTGTGTGCCCGTGTATGCCCATGCGGGGTTGGTGGCGAAGTCGTACACATAGGTGTCCGTGAGCCGCCCGGAGGGGCTGACCTTCTCGCCGTAGAGGGGATCGTCGATCATGATCGTCTTGCCGCTGTCATCCACGCTCTCCTTCTGCTCATACATCTTTTCGCCGTAGAGGAGATTGACGACGCCGCGCACCGCGTTCATGCCCGTGCCGCCGACGACGAGACAGCTGTCGAGCCCGGGGATCTCGTTCATGAAGCCGAGGTTCATGGCATTGGTGGAGTTGATGAGAACGATCGTCCTTTCATACGTCTCGCCCACATAATTGAGGAGGGCGTACTCTTCATCGGAGACTTCGAGATAGCTCTTTGAGGCATCGGACGGCGTTGCGCTGATCGTCGTGCCCTTGTACTGCACGAGGGGAGCGTCGTTGCTCTCGCCCGCGCCTCTGCCGAGGACGACGATGGCGATATCCGAATAGCTCTCCGCATCTGCAAGCAGGGTGGAATCATAATCGGTAATCGCAGGCTCAATCAGACGGCAGCTCTGATAGTCGTAAGAGTGGAGGGTATCCGCGAACTGGGACGTTCTCGAAGCCGCATACTTCTTATACATATCGATGAGCTTTTGGTTATACTCGATACCCGCGTCCCCGAGCGCCGTCAAGAAGTCGGTTTCAGGGGTGGAATCCGAGTTGCTCCCCGGCCTCAGGCTCCGTCCCGAGCCGCTGCCCGAGCCGATCCATTGGGTCGCCGACCAACCGAATACATTGACCTGCGTGTCCTCTTCTGCGTTGAGCGGAAGGGTGTTTTCGGCATTCTTGACGAGAACGCTGCCCTCTTCCTGTATCTGCAACGCAAGATCTTCCCCTGCGGCACGCGCCGCCCCGGAGACCTCTTTGGCACTGAACAGGTCCATGATCATGTCCTGAAAAATGCCTGCCGCCACATTCACCGCGAGAATGATCGCGAGGAGCACCCCGACGACGGAAAACGTGACGATGCGGAATGTTTTTGCCTTCATTTTTTCCTCCTTAATTCCGGCGGATCCTCCCGCGCCCGCGCGCGTAACAAAAAGAAATGCCGCTGGGACGGGCATGAAAAGATCGATCCGTTGAATTTTGTCTCTATTTTACATTATTTTGTCAGTTTTGTCAAGAATGACGTTCTAAAAAACTGTGAATTCTTCCACTTCTTGAATGAAGTGTATTACTTTTATACTAATTAAAGTTAAAGTCTATTTCAATTCACAGAGTGTGTGATAAGATATAATTAAAGTAAAAAGGGGAAAGTTAAAGATTACAATGAAATATCCGATTCGGGGGTGGTATCGGTCCGTCTTAGCCGTGGCGCTGTGCGTCGTCATGGCGCTTTGTTGTGTCGCCTGCGATGAGCGTCCCGCCGAGGTCCCGCCTTCGCCTGCGATCACTTCAGATGATTTTCTCAGGGCGGACGGGGAGCGCGTCAAAAGTCGCTCGGGCGCGGAGGTGACCCTCCGCGGCGTCAACGCGGGCGGGCTGTTCGTCACCGAGAACTGGATGAACGGTTTCGTCGGGGAGGACGGCACGGAGGAGATCCCCATCAAGGCGCGGGATTTAAGGTCCATCACGAAGATCTTTCTGGAGCGGTTCGGCGAGGAAAAGACGCTCGAGCTCTGGAAGGCCTACCGTGACAACTGGTGGAGCGACATCGACTTCGACAATTGCGCCGCGATGGGCATGAACGTCATCCGTCTTCCCTTCACCTATCTTACGGTGGATTTTCAGGCGATCTACGGCTATGAGTACGCGGGCAAGAATTACGACTTCTCGCTGCTCGACGATTTCGTCACAAAAGCCGCCTCGCGCGGGATCTACACCATTCTCGATCTGCACGGGGCGTACGGCTCCCAGAACGGGCAGGATCACAGCGGCGAAGTCATCGATGAGGCGGCGCAGGTCACTTTTTACAGGAACGAGCAGTATATCTCGCTCACCGCAGACCTCTGGAAGGCGATCGCGAAGCATTACAAAAACAATCCCGCCATCGCGGGGTATGACATCCTCAACGAACCCGGGGAGAAAGCGGCGGAGACGACGAGCATTCACTTCTCCGTCTTCGACCGTATCTATGATGCCATCCGCTCGGTGGATAACAGGCACATCGTCATCTTCGAATCGTGCTGGGGCGGCAAAAATCTGCCGCAGCCCTCTCTCTACGGCTGGGAGAACTGTATGTACTCCTTCCACCATTACACCAATATGTCGCACGGAGGGGAATATCTCGAGCACGGCATGAGCTGGAATGAAAAACTCTCGGACGTCGCGGCGCAGAACTTCGGCGTCCCGCTCTATATGGGCGAGTTCACCTGCTATAACGACGCCGAGCAGTGGGATTACACCCTCGATCTCCTCAATATCAATGGCTGGCACTGGACAAGCTGGCTCTATAAACTCAACAACACTTGGTTCAATTCCGCGTGGGGCATCGTCTCGATCCTTGCAACCGACGAGAGCAAGGTCAATGCCCATTCAGACAGTTTCGAAACCATCCTCTCAAAGTTTTCTAACCTCAAAACGACGGAGGATATTTACAGGACCGATCTCGGCGGCAGAACGCTCGAGCGCATTCTTTCTGAAAATTACAAAACATATTACGGACACGTCAACATCGAGACGGGGCTGTACCCGCTCTACGATTCCGAGACGAATCTGCCGCTCAAAGCGGAGGGGAAGACCCTCGTCCGTTCCCATGACAGAAACGCCGCGCTCGGGTTCATCATCACGCCCTATCAGGACGGCGACGGCACCTTTACCTTCTATTGCAGCGGCATGGGATATTGGACCGCAAACCCCGACGGCAGCCTCACTCTCTCCCAAAATGTCAAGGGCGGGGAGGACGCCACACGCTTTTATATCGTATTGACGAGATACGGTTACTGCTTCGTGTCCTATGCGAACTGCAGTTTCCTGTATCTGGATGAAAGCGGGGTGTTCCGCGCGGACGGCAAGGTCACGGACCTTCGGACGACCTTTTATTTTGATTGATTTTGACGGAGGGGAAAAGTGAAAATCGAATTTTTCTTGGAAAACACGCTTCTGAATCTCTTGAAGACGAAATCCATCGACGGGATCCACGTCAAAGACATCATTCAGGAACTCGGGATCTGTAAGGGGACGTTCTATAAGTATTATCAGGATAAGTACGACCTCGTCGTGCACGCCTTTGAAAATAAGTTTTATTGCAATGTCGAAGACGGGGGTTCATGGGAGAGATTCGTCGTCGGATCCCTCAGACAGTTCCGCAGCAGCCCGACCGTCGTCTATAACGCCTTTTTGTCCACGGATATCAATTCAATCTCCCAGTATCATCAGGCACGGATCAAGGCGCTTTTCCTTGCAGAACGCGCCGCAAACAAGCTCCCCTGCGACGGGATCGAGATCGAGTACGCAGTCAATATCCTGACTTGGCTCGTCAATGAGACCATGCGGGTCTGGCTGAGAAACGGCTGCATCGAAACGGAAGAGGAAACGCTCGCAATGATCAAAAGGATGATGCCGTGCATTCTTGTTGACAAAACATAAATTCGTCTGTTATCGAATCTCTTTTCCGAAAAAAGAACGGAAAAGTTATCAACAATTTTTGCGTCATTTCCTGTATATATACAAAATTCGACCTTTTTCGACAAGTTTTATCGATATAAGTCAAGAAAAGTTATCCACACTCCTCCCGCCCCTGTGGATAACTTTTATTTTTGCTATGGTTTACGGGCAGTTCGAGTGCGCTCCCTGCCCGCCCCTTGAAGGGTGGGTGTCACGGCTTTGCCGTGACGGAAGGGGTGTTGTAGCCTGACCCCCTACGGGGGGAAGGTGGCACGGCGTAGCCGTGACGAATGGGGGGGATTATGTCCCGTCCTTACGCGTCATCCCGCCGCCCCGCCCCAGTGTCATCCTGAGCCGCGTGCCCGCCGACATAGTCGGCGGGCACGCGTGTCGAAGGATCCCGAGGAGCAAGCGATAACGCCCTTGCTGCCCCTGTAGGGTAGAATTTTGCGTTCTGCGAAAAGTCCAGTGAACTTTTCGCGCAAAATTCGAAGGCATTTGCCCATATGTGCGGGCAAATGCTGACCGCCCCGCCCGCACGTATTTGGTGGACTAAGGGCGACACAAGCCCGCAGGGCGAAGTAACGCGAGATTCCACTCGCGTGAGACAGTGGCGAGCGGAGCGAGCCAAAGGGGTTAAACCCCTCAGTCACTCACTGCGTTCGTGCCAGCTCCCCCAAGAGGGGCGCCAAGGGGTAGCGCGTCATCCTGAACGAATGTGAAGGATCCCGAGGATTGAAATTCGGACTCCGTTCTTCGGGATCCTTCGGGCTTCGCCCTCAGGATGACGCGGAGGAGAACGCGGGGCAGGATGACTCTGGGAGGCAGGGGGCATGACGCGAGGGGGGAATGTGTCCCTCATAATGACCTATATGGCGGAAAAGGGCAACAAATTCAAAACAATTTGCTAAAAGTTCTTGACTTTATAGAGCAACAATGATAATATATAACCGAAGACCGTGCGGGATCCTGCCCCCCATGGGGGGCAGTTTGCCATGAAATGGCAAACTGTAATGACTCTACCGGGCGCGTGGACCACGGCGGACAAATAAATCAAAGAAATTGTAGTACAGGAGGATGTATGAAAATTTTGAAGAAACACGGTTTGACGTTTGTCTTGCTTGCAGCGCTTGTCGTGACGTTTACGCTCGGCATAGTGTTTGCGCTGCCCGCAAAGACCGTCAGCGCCGCGGATGATGTCGAATACGGTGAACCCGTGTACGTATCGTCCGAGAAAGAACTGAAAGATACAGTCGCGAACGCCGGGGAGATCCCCACAAAGATCATTCTTGATGGCAATATCGAGATGAACTCGATTACGAGCAAGGTAAACAAAAAGTTTTATGAGCTTACCATCAATAGGAAGCAGGTGATCGAACTTGATCTTGCGGGGCATATTCTTTCCTTGAGTCCGGCAAGCATATCTACCAGAGGTGTCATCCAAAATTATGGAACGCTTTCTATTGTCGACTCTTCCGGTGATTACAGCGGCGCAGTTGTTTCGAATGGGTATATCCATTCGGAAGATGACGGAGTTTATTGGGACGCGTCAAGAAGTGTAATTGACAATTATGGCGCCTTGACATTAAACGCAAACATTCGGATGGGTTGTCCTGCCCCTACTGCGTCAGGAACGGATGGTTATTTTAATCGTATTTGTGATATCGCCCAATCTGCTCTTGATTCCCATTTGATTCGTAACCTGATGGAGCCGCCTATGGGAAGCGATCCGGATCAAACGTTCTATGTCGCTTCCGTTACAATCAATGGTGGCAATTTTGACCTGGATTATTCTTCTGCCTTAACAAACAAGTTTCCTTATGTGATGAATCACTTCATCTTGATTAGGGATGCTCAATTGACGATCAATGGCGGCACGTTCCGCAATTCTCAAACACATTGTTATGAGGGAGTGCGTCCGTGGAATCCCGGGTTCTTGGTTGATTTGGGGTATCTCTCCAATCGCTATGGCGATGTAAATAACAAAAAACTTTTAGAGGATGGCTACCGTCATGTTAATATCAACATCACGGGCGGTGATTTCGCTGATAAAAATTTGTTGACCCGTTTTGAAGATGAAAATGCTCTGCTATATCTCGCTGAATATAATAAGTCAGAATATGGTGATACCTTTTCGGTCTCCATTTCGGGCGGCACATTCCCCATGGACCTTTCCGTCTATACAGACGCACAACATATGATGATCGAGGAGGAACTCAGTAAGGATAATAAGCAGTACATTGTTGTTCCTGTCGATGACAACTTTATCAATGGATATGCCGTAGCAAAGTTAGAGTTGGACGGCGAAACGCCTACGTTGAACGGGTACTATGGTTCTTTTGAGGGTGCATGGAGCGCCGCGCAGACTCGTGCGGCGATGGGGCAGAGCACTACCATTCAACTGCTGAAAAATATTGAGACAAAGATTTTGTTCCTCAACGGGGTCGATAAGGATGTTTCAATGACAATTGACTTGAACGGGAAAGAAATGAAAATCTCGGTAGATGGACAGAATGCTGCTGCCGATAACGCATTTATATGTGCGGACAACAGCACGAGCAAGCCCGGGGTCACGACGCTTGTCGTCTGTGATACAACGGAAGAACAGAACGGCGCGATCAATTTTGTTTATCCGCAAAAATATGATAAATACGGCAGCATTTACATTACGCAACACATGAAATTCGTTCTTGAAAGCGGCACACTGAAGAGAACGGGGGGCGGCTTTAATGCAGTGAAAGGCTCGAATGAACATAAAAAGTCGATATTCTACCTTGTTAAAGGTTCGTATTATCAATCTGCCGTGACGATCAAGGGCGGGAATATTTTAAGTATGCTGAGCGGTGGTGACCAAGGGCACTTGATTTCCCACGGAGATGACAGTGGCCATAATGATGATGAATGGTATAATCTGGCCAATTACACGGGAGATATCAATATCGCATTTGCCGACGATTTGTCAAGTAAAAGCGGCAGGGGGTATCGTTTCTCCTGGAACCTCAGCCCGATTCTTCCCGAAGGCGTCACGGGTACCACGACGAGTGACGGTTCCTTTGTCGTAACATACACGCAGGAAAACGAAAACTACATGGTAGGCACAACGGCATATTCAACGTTGGCCGACGCGATTGCAGCCGCTCAGGCGGGTGAAAACCATACTGTCGTTCTTCTTCGCGACAGAACCGAAGAGGGGGATGTTGAGCTTCCCGACGGGATCAAGCTCGATCTCAACCAATACCTCAACTACACATTCGCCGCGACGAAGCTCAGCCTCAACACAGGCTCCGCCGTCATGAACGGTACCGTTCAGGCAAATATCGTCGTCAAGGGAGCGGTCACCTTCTCCGCGCTCACCGTAAAGGGTGACATCACCGTTGAGGAGAGCGGCAAGCTGGTCATCGGCGACGGCACCTACGACGGAACACTCTCCGCGGCTCAGGGCGGCAAGCTCTCGCTCATCGGCGGGAAATATCTTGCAACGGGCGAGTCGTATATCCCCTATATTCAGGCGGGATTCGGCGCGGCGTCCGAGAACGGCGGGTACAGGACCGTAAAGGCGGGCATCGCGAGCGACGCTGCGCTGGCATGGTATGAAAGCAAGGGAGCTACAGAGGCGGGGATCCAGACGGCCGCCGTGGGCGATACCTACTATATCAATAATGAGAACGATTTCCTCTATTTCACATCGATCGTCAACAGCGGGAAAGATACCTTCGGCGACGACACGATCATCCTGAACAGCGATCTCAACTTTGGCGATTACACCTTCCTTCCCGCGGGCGCCGGCAGTCATGCCTTTAACGGGACGATCGATGGGAACAATAAGACGATGTCCAACATTGTCATGAAGGAATTCTTTGCCGGGATCATCGGCGAAAGCGGCAGCGCCTGCACCGTGAACGATCTCACGATCAAAGATTCCACATTCACGGCAGGAAGCGGATATCTCGACGATCTTATGACCGATTCCTCTTGGCTTGCGGCGGGCTCTGTCGTCGGCAGCGGCTTCCTGAAGAACAGTAGCGGGATCACGATCGACGGATGCTCGATCGGGACGGAGGCGGGATATACCTTTATCGGTGGTCTCATCGGGCATACGTATTCCAGTGTTCAGTCGGATAATCTCACCGTGACAGACACTTCCGTCCGTTCGTCATGGAAGAGCGGCGGCGTTGTCGGCTATGTCGAAGGAGAACTGACTTTGAAAGAGGCGGATATCAAAGGCTTAGGATTTGAAGGCGAAGGTTTCTTCCCGTCGGGCGTCCTTGCGGGCGATCTGAACGGCGGAAAGGCGGAAGTCACAAACGCGACGATCGATTGTCCCGACGTTCCCCTGAACGGCGTGAGCAGTTCCAAGGCAGATGTCAAAGTCGATGGGCCCAAGACGGATATCCACGTCGAAAGCCTCGGCAATGCGGGCAGTTTCAATTTCACCCTTGACAAAAATGAAGAGACGGGCGATTCCGCCCAGCTTCAGGTCGGCAGTTCGCTTCCCGAGAATGTGACCATTAAGGATTCGGAAGGCAATGAGGTCAAGCAAGAACCCAACCCCGACGGCGACGGCGTCATCATGCAGGCATCGCCCAAGAATGTGGAGCTTTTCTACGGTCACGGCGAGATCCGCGGCAGCTATGATACCTTGCAGGCCGCGATCGACGCAGCGGAGGAGGGCGAGCGTATCTATCTCAAAGCAGATCTGGCCGAAGCATCGGTCACGGTCGGCACGGACAAAGTTGTCACGATCAATCTCTACGGCCACACCCTCACGGGGAATATCACGGTCGAGGGCGCGCTCATCCTTGAAAACGGCACCGTGAAGGGTTCGATCACGGTAAGCGGCGGCACGCTCACCCTTGCCGTTCCCGCGCTCGGCGAGGACGAGACGGCGATCAAGGAACTCACGATCACGGCTACGGAAGGCAAGGCGATCGACGGTACCTACACCGTTGAGAAAAACGGCAATCAGGTCTGTGTGCAGGACGGGGAGACCGAGGTCAAGCTCACCGGCGAGCACGCGTTCACAAAATATGTAGGCGAGGGCAACCGGATCCTTCTCGTCTGTGAATTTGACGATGAACCCTCCGGTCAGGCGATCACCGTCACGACGGAGAAAACTGCTTATCCTTACATCGGCACGGCTTATACAGACCTTGCGGTCGTGACAAGCAATATTGCAGGGTTCGATCTCAAGGACGTCATCGTGAGCTATCTCTACAGTGCGACCGCGGAAGGCGCCTTTGCCGTGGCAGATTCCGTGCTGAAGGTCGGCTTCTACCGTGCACAGATCGAATACAATGACGTGACCGCGTTTGCGACGTTCTCGATCAGCAAGACGTCGGCGACGATTTCCGGCATCACCGCGATCACCCAATACACGGGCGATAAGGTGTATGAAGGCGAGGCGGCGGGGGCTGTTGTCACCCTCGCAAACGGCACGACGATGTCGGCGGCGGAGATCGGGCTCACAGTCATCATCAGGGCGGAGCTCAGCGATTACAGCGTCGGCAAGCAGTTCGCAAAGATCGTGTCGATCAGCGTCGCGGGCGATGCCTTGACGGAATTTGAACTCGCTCCCGTCGGCAACCAGCTCTTCGCAGAGGTCGACGTCACCCCGACGACGCTCACCGTCCGAGTCAATGGTGACGGCAGCGTGAGCTATGTCGGCTTCGTGGGCGGGGAAGATGAGAGCGTGCTCGGCGGCAATCTGAAACTGGACTACACCGACAACGGCGACGGAACATCGACCGTGACCCCGAGCGGACTCGAGAGCAATAACTATCGTATCGTCTATGAAGTCGGCGTTGTCCGGAATAGCGTTTTGGGCAATGGAAACAACACGCTTTGGATCGTGCTCGCCGTGCTCGGAGCCGTGGCTGCGGCCGTCGGCATGGTTGCAGTCGTCTACGCGGTCCGCCGTAAGAAAGACTAAATAAAATTCCTGTAAAGACCGCCGATTTTTCGGCGGTCTTTATAAAATGGGGGAAATCTTGTTTTTTCGAACAAAAATTCACCGAAATCCTTGACATTTTCTGACCGTAATGTTATGATAAAACAAAACCGAGACACCCTCCTGCCCCCATGGGGGCAGTTTGCCATGAAATGGCAAACTGTAAAATCCCTACCGAGCGGGTATGTAGTCACGGTTTCAAGCATACTGAAAAGGGATTTTATTTAGGAGGATGTATGAAAATATTGAGAAAACACGGCCTGACGTTTGTCCTGCTTGCGGCGCTCATCGTGACCTTCGCGCTCGGCGTTGTATTCATGATGCCCGCAAAAACCGTCAGCGCGGATGAGGAGTTCGTTCCCCAAAACACAGTAACGGTTACGAGCGAGCAGGCCCTGAAAAAAGCCGTCGCGGACGCAGCCGATACGCCCACGAAGATCATACTCGGCGGGAATATCGAGATGAACTCGGTCACAAGCGGCGCAGAAGGGACGAAATATTACGAATTGATCGTGGATAGGGGACAGCGCATTCAGCTCGACCTCGCGGGCCACACGCTTTCGGTGATTCTCAATCCCACGAGCAAATACGTAATCGTGAACTACGGCACGCTCTCTATCATCGACTCCTCAGGGAATTACAGCGGGAAAGTCGTGTCGAACGGCTACATTGTAAAGCAAACTTCCGGCGACGATTGGAGTGTTGAAAATCCGGGCTATATTTGGCGTCCCGCGTCTGTTATTTATAGTTATGGCGACCTGACGATCAATGCCAATATCGGTTTGGAAACGCCCGAGAGCAAGGGCGCACCCGGAGAAGACGGTTATTACAACGGCACACACCCGGAACACACAAGTATGATCATCAGCAGCCTTTATGTTCCCGATGCCGATGACCCCGATCAGACGATCTCCAATTCTTCCGTAACGGTCGAGGGCGGTACCTTCAGCGGTAAATATATGTACGTGTTCCAATTGGAGGACGCGGATTTAACGATCAAAGACGGTACATTTACGACGCTTGCCTCTACGGGGTACATGAAAGAAACATATCTTTTTGCTACTGCGCCTTATGCTCCGGAGCCGAGCTATTGGCCGAGAGGTTATGAAGACGAGGATTATAACTTCACTTTATATCCGGGTGAAGCAGAAAAAGTCGAACAAACATTAAAGGAGCATTCAGATTTAATCGATAGGCTCACACCGTATCATCACAGCACGATCGAAATCATAGACGGAGATTTTACCGCATACACCGGGGACAGCAGCTGTTTCGAAATCGAGACTGAGGTCAATAAGTGCATAGAGATTGATCGTGAGCTCTGGGATTGGAAGAGAGAAAAGGTCGGAGAGGCGACGTTCAGTTTTGCCTTAACGGGCGGCAGATGGGGGAGAGATCTCTCTGACTACGTTCCCGACGGGTATTGGATGGAACTTTTTCAGGAAACAACGCAAGACGGTGACATCCTTAGCAAATATTATCAGGTAGGCCGCATCGATGAGAACAGAGCGGGGGCTCTTTTAGAGGTGAATGACGAGAAGCATTATTATTCTACTTTTGCCTCTGCCCTTTTGGCCGCAAAGACTGTGCAGGCGGAGACCCGCACGATTACGCTTTTATCGGATAATCAAATCGGCCAAATCGGACTCACGGACCTTAAGGGAGAGTTGCGGCTCGACCTGAACGGATATAAGCTCACGGTGGAACCGACGAATACGTATCATATTATCGGAGGCAACGGCGCCGCGTATAAAAATACCTTTATCATTTGCGATGGGAGCGCTCAGCAGGAAGGCGAATTGATCTTGTCCGTTAAGAGCGGAAACGCGATTTCGAATGGCTCATTTATTCAAGTGAGCCAAAACACGAAATTTATCCTCGAAAGTGGGACGATTCGTCAAACGGGATATGTCCCCGCAACGTATTATGATGCCGAAGCTGCCTCTTACAAACGTAATGTGAATCTGCTGTCCTTGTTCAAACTGAAGGATAAAGTTCAAATCACCAATTCAAATGTAAATACCTACGCGGACTGTGTTCAGATCAAGGGCGGGAATATTCTCTCCGATCTGACATTCGGAACGGCGGACAACATCGTCGGTCGCCGCACGGGTGAACTGTTCGCTTGGTGGGATGGTAAATCTTACGCGTATCCTGATTATGAATGCGGTTTGGGCGACGGCGCCGTTTCTGCCGCAAATAAAAAAACAATCTTTGTTGTCGATCTGAAAGATTACCTTGCAGACGGCACCACAGCGTGCAGATTCGCTTGGGACTTCAACGATATTGTCTCCTCCGACGGTATGTCGAGCAGCTCCGACGGCAACGGCAACTATATTGTAACACTCGTCAGTGAAGAAGAGTATTTCATCGTCGGCACAAAAAAGGTCGCCACTTTGCAGGCAGCCCTTCAGGAGGCAAAGGAAAACGCTACGATCTCCGTTCTCAAAGACGCAACCGTCTCGGGCGATGTTGAGATCGGAAACGGCATTACGCTCAATCTCAATTCTGTCGTGAATTTTAAGGTGACGTTCGAAGGTAAATTAACGCTCAAAGACGGCGCTTCGATCAAGAACGGCACGATCATATGTAACGACATCACGCTTGACGGAGATGTGACGCTGGAAGATGTGACCGTCACGGGCAAGGACGACGTTGCTTCGGCCGTCACGGTGCAAGGCGGCACGGTCACCATCCCGAGCGGCAAATATAACTGTGATTTCACGGTCGGCGGCGGTACGCTCGATATCACGGGCGGCTTCTTCCGCGGCGATCAGATCGATGCGCTTGATCAATATTTCGGGGAATTCCTCGGCGGATATATCGCGGCGGGAGAAGCGTATCAACAGAACGAGCTTTACGAAGTGAAGTTCGCCCCCGATCTCGACGCGCAGGAATGGTATAAGAAATACAAGAATAACGCGGACAAGACGTTCCTGATCGGCAAGCCCGAAGAATGGGGCTACTTTGCGCTCTATGTCAACAGCGGAGTTGACAGTTTTCAGGGAAAAATTGTAAAAATCAGCGCGAATCTTGATTTTGCCTCGGGCACTGCAAGCGGCATCGCTCTTGCCGCCGAAGCGAATGAGCCGAATTTCATGCCTGCAGGCAACAAGGCCCATTCCTTCTTTGGTACGATCGACGGAGATTATCATGTGATCAGCGGGATCGTCGCGCGGGAAAAGTATGTCGGCTTGATCGGTTATTCGGCATATAATTCGTCCGAAAACTCGCTACAGGTAAATAATTTAACCGTCAAAGATTCCGTCTTCACGGTGGGGAACGGTTTCCTCGATGCGTTTAATGTTGTGAATGCGACCAGCGAATTCTTGGCAGGCGGCGCAATTATCGGTTTTAGCCATTTCGGAGTCAAACAAGCGAACATCACACTCGATCATGTTACCGTCGATTGCGATACTGAGAATCTTGGTGCCCACAGAACTTACAGCGGCGCAATCATCGGGCATACGTTTGGAGGTGTCTCGGTTGAAAATCTGGAGATGACGGGTTCTACCGTAATGGGCAACTGGAAAACGGGCGGCGTGGTCGGCTTTAATGAGAGCGGAAGTATCGCCCTGAAAGAGGCCCATATCAGCGATGTCACAATCGACGGGAGCAGTAGTGCCGGCGTGGTGGCAGGACATACGCAGGGCTCGAACGTAACCCTTGAAAACTGTACGGTGGAGACGCCCGATCAGTCCTTGATCGGCTCCGCAAGTGTCAGAAAAGGGACGCAGGAGATCAAAATTACGGGACCCAAGACGGACATCCATGTCGAGTCGCTCGGGCAACTCGATAATAAAAACGCAAATCAAACGGTTGCAATCGAACTTTCGACGGATGGAGAGGGCAACGCTTCGCAGGTGCAGTTTTCCTCGGGCGCGACGCTTCCCCCCAACCTGACCGTCACCAACAACGGCGATGAGGTAGATCTCAGCGGCGGTCTCAAGACCGACCCCGAGAACGGCAGCTTCATCTTTGAAGCGGATCCTAAGCCCGTTGACCTTTACACCGATGAAGCGAACGAATCGGTCCATCAGGGGAGCTACTCGACCTTGACAGAGGCGCTTGCAAAGGCATCCAAGGGCGACAGAATTTACGTCAACGGAGATATCAAAGAAGACATCACGATCGCCGCGGATCAGGAAGTCATCATCAACCTTCTTGGGAATACCCTCACGGGAAATATCACGATTCAGGCAAACGGAATGCTCACGCTGGAATACGGCACCGTGGCGGGTTCGATCACAAATAACGGCACGCTCAAACTTGTGGTTCCCGCGCTCGGAGAGGGCGAGACGGCGATCAAAGAACTCAAGATCACGGCGGAAGGCAAGGCGATCGACGGCGAATATACCGTTGAGACGAACGGCAATGAGGTCTGCGTCCGCGTAAGTGACAGCGAGATCTATCTTACGAAGGATCACGAGGCGGGCGCCTACACCGCCGCGGGCGACACGATCACGATCCGTTGCCTGCATGATGACACTGTTCTCGGCACGGTGAGGATTGTCGCTCCTGCGAATGCAACGTTCAGCAATGAAAAAATCGAGGCGACGGTTGAGATCGATCCCGAAGGATTTATCGAAGCTCCCGAGATCACCTACACGGACGCCGAGGGCAACCCTGTCGAGGAGATCCTCTCTGCGGGCAAGTACACGGCAAGCATTAAGCTCGGCGATGTGACTGCAAGTGTCACGTTCGTGGTGAAACAGCAGGAACTCACCATCACCGATATCGAGGGTACGATCAGCTATCAGGGCGATACGGCGCTCACGATCGATGTGGAGAGCTATACACTTAAAGACCTCAACGGGACAGTTGTCGAGCTCGAGAATATCACCGTGACGGTGACCCTCGAGAAGTCGAAGTACAGTGTCGGGAATGACCAGTACGCCCTCATCACAGAGATCCATATGAGCGGCAATGACAATTATGCACTCAGCACGGTCGGCAACCAGCTCTATATGAAACTCGATGTCACCCCGACGACGCTCACCGTCAGAGTGAATAATGACGGCAGCGTGAGCTATGTCGGCTTTGTGGGCGGGGAAGATGAGAGCGTGCTCGGCGGCAGTCTGAAGCTGGACTACACCGACAACGGCGACGGAACATCGACAGTGACCCCGAGCGGACTCGAGAGCATCAACTATCACATTGTCTATGAGGCAGGTATCGTCTCGAACAATGTCGCGGGCGGAGAGAATAACGCCCTTTGGATCGTGCTCGGCGTGCTCGGAGCCGTGGCTGTAGCAGCCGTTGCAACAGTGATCGTCTGCGAGGTACGCCGTAAGAGGAACTAAATCAAAATCACCTGTAAAGACCGCCGAACACTCGGCGGTCTTTATAAATGTGCACTTTTTCTACATTTTTCCAATAGATTTGAAGCAAACCCTTGACATTTTCTAATCGTAATGCTATGATAAAACAAAACCGAGACACCCTCCTGCCCCCATGGGGGCAGTTTGCCATGAAATGGCAAACTGTAAAATCCCTACCGAGCAGGTATGTAGTCCCGGTTTCAAGCATACTGAAAAGGGATTTTATTTAGGAGGAAGTATGAAAGTATTGAAAAAGTATGGCCTGACGTTTGTCCTGCTTGCGGCGCTCATCGTGACCTTCGCGCTCGGCGTTGTATTTATGATGCCCGCAAAAACTGTCAGCGCGGATGAGGAGTTCGTTCCCCAAAACACAGTAACGGTTACGAGCGAGCAGACTCTGAAAAAAGCCGTCGCGGACGCAGCCGATACGCCCACGAAGATCATACTCGGCGAGAATATCGAGATGAACTCGATCACAAGCGGCGGCGAGGGCACCAAATATTATGAATTGATCGTGGAGAGGGGACAGAGCATTCAGCTCGACCTCGCGGGCTTTGAACTCTCTGTTCCTGTACGGAAAAATACTGAAGGTTGTGTTATTGAGAATCACGGCACGCTCTCTATCATCGACTCTGAGAATTATCAGGGAGCGGTCGTGTCGAATGGTTATATATCCCTTAACGCCGGGAAAATGACTTGGCTTTCGGCGGACGTCATTCAGAATCATGGCGAATTGACGGTGGATGCCAATCTTCGCATTCAATGTCCCGAAAGTACAGCAGAGGGGACGGATGGATATTATGAAACCACGGGCAACTTTAACTACGCCTTTTTCGTTGAAAGCAGTCTTTATATTCCCACGCTGTCCGATGTCGATAGAACTTATCAAAAGGCCTCCACTGTTATCAATGGCGGTAACTTTGACTTAAATTGTGGTCCTCAAGTCATACCCCACTTTTTCAGTATCGCAGAAGCGGATTTGACGGTCAACGGCGGTTCATTCAAAAATACTTCTTCTACCCGTCCGGGCCAAGATGGTTTCTTGGCGACTTTGCGGAGCATCGATTTTAGGGAAAGTCCATATACGAATCACAATGTGTATGGTGATCTGAATAATGCGGCCATCAAGAATTTCCGTCATGTGCATATCACAGTTACAGGCGGCGATTTCAAGGACAAGAATTTGATTCAAGGCGAAAATAAAGGCGCTTTGCTGTATATATTCGACTTCTATGGTAGCAATAAATCAACCGCTTTGCGAATTGACGGCGAAGAGTACACGGTCGCAGTCACGGGTGGCACATTCCCGTTGGATCTTTCCGGGTATCTCGACGTGGATCATGCCATGCTCGAAGAAAAAGTTACGCAGGACGGGGTAGAGACGGGTGAGGTCTCTTACACCGTAGTAGGAGCAGATAAACAGGGCGCCGTTGCCATTTTGAAGCAGGGCGATGAGATCAAAGGATATTATTCCTCTTTTACTTCCGCCTGGAATGCCGCGATGACTCAGACGACCGACAGGACGATCGTTCTCCAAAAGGATGCAACGGTAATCGACCAAACACTTCTTATTAAAGGGAGAGATGTCAATACAACGCTGGATCTGAACGGACACACATTGACGGTTACTCCGCCTGTAACTCCTAACGGATGGGACTATCATTTCAAAAACGATGAGACACACCCGCCTTTTTACGGAATTTTTACCGTGAAGGATTCGAACCGAGATGGCGGCGGTGAGTTGATTTTGAATTATCCGGACAAGTCAACGAAAGGTGGCTTCCATATCAACGGCGGATATCAGTTTGTTCTCGAAAGCGGTACCATTCGCGTGACAGGAGTGAAACCCAGTACCCGTAACCAATATAATGCATTATTCCAGTTTGATGTGAGTAGCAAAAAACAGAAAGCGGACTCTGTGATCATCAAGGGCGGCAATATCGTATCTGACTGGGGAACTGAAGGCATTTATTTTGGAGCATGGGCATACGGTTCGTCAAGCTGGTCTTATAGCTTAGACAAAAATAACGAAGACTGGAAACCCGACACGGGATATGAAACTCCCAGCAAGTACGAATCTTTGAGATTCGACATCGACGACTATCTGGCCGCTCACAATACCATGAAATTCTCGTGGGATCTGACGGCATTCCTGCCCGATGGAATGACGTGCACCCCCGGTGAGAGCGGATATGTCATTACAAATGTTCAGACGGGAGATAACTATTTCGCCAACGAAACAAAATTCGCCGAGCTCTCTGATGCGATCCAGGCCGCGCAGTCGGCTCCGTCCAACAAGACCGTCACCCTTCTCCGCGATATGACGGAAACGGGCGATGTGGAGATCCCCGAGGGGATCACGCTGGACCTCAACCCTTATCTGCACTTCACATTCGGGGCGGAGAATGTCATCCTCAATGAGAACACCGCCCTCAAAAACGGTACCGTGAATGCGAATGTCACCGTCAAGGGCAAGACGGAATTTTTGAAGCTCACCGTCAAGAAAGATCTTACCGTTGCGGAGGGCGGCGATCTTACGATCAAGGACGGCACCTACGACGGCGCCCTCAACGTAAACGGCGGCACGCTCCTCCTCATGGGCGGCAAGTTTGCAGATGGCGGCACGGACGACGCGAAACTGAAGGGATATGACCAATATATCCAGCCCGGTTTCGGCGCATCGGGCGTGGAAAACGGTTACAGAACCGTGAGAGGCGGCCTTGCAAGCCTCGCGGCGTTGCAACAATGGTATGCAACGGGCGTGAAACCCGCGGCGGCGGAAGCGGGCACAGCATTTACGATCAAAGACACGACCGAATGGCTCTACTTCACGTCTATCGTCAACAGCGGTACCGACAATTTTGCAAATTGCACGGTGACCCTCGTCTATGACCTCGACTTCAGGGATTCTATCTTTATCCCCGCAGGTACGGCAGGACATGATTTTGCGGGTACTTTGATCGGAAACAACAAAACGATTTCGAATGCCCATGCCAAAGAGCACTATGCAGGGGTCTTCGGCGTCGGCGCCAATACCTTCACAGTTACAGACCTCAATGTTGTGAGCTCCTCCTTTGTCTCGGGCCCCGGGTATCTCGACGATGTATCTGTCGATTGGGGCTGGGGCGCAGCGGGCGCTATCGTCGGCGCAGGCTTTATCGGAAAGGACAGCAGCGGACTGAAGATCTCGGGCACTGAGATCAATACAGAGTACGGCTATGTCTATCTCGGCGGCATTATCGGGCATACGTTCGGGGGCGTCACGCTGAAGGATATTACTCTTGAGAATGTCTCCGTCGAGCAGAAGTGGAAGAGCGGCGGTATCGTCGGTCAGGTCGATTACGGTCTGTATCTTGAAAATCTGACCGTAACGGGGCTGGAATTTACGGGGACCATGGGCGGCTGGTGCCCGAGCGGCGTTCTCGCGGGCGATCTCAACAGCGCGACATCGACGGTTACGAATGCGAAAATCGATTGCCCCGAAATCCCCTTGACGGGTTCGAGCAGTCATTCTGTTGCGATCACGGTCGACGGTGCCGAGACGGATATCCATGTCGGCAGCCTCGGCGATGCGGGCAGCTTTGAGATCGTTCTCGAACAGGACGAGGCAAGTTCTGCACAGGTTCAGGTCGGCAGTTCGCTTCCCTCCAATGTAACGATCAAGGACAAGGAAGGTAATACGGTCGAGCAGGAACCCAACCCCGACGGCAACGGCTTCATCATGCAGGCGGATTCCAAGGCGGTAGAGGTGTTCTACGGCGAAGGGGAGATCCTCGACAGCTTTGACACATTGCAGGATGCGATCAACGCGGCGGGCGAGAACAACCGTATTTATCTTAAAAAACCTTTGACCGAATCTGTCACGGTCGGTGCAGAGAAAAAGATCACGATCAACCTCTACAAGAATACCTTGACGGGTACGATCGCGGTCGAAGGCGCTCTCATCCTTGAAAACGGCAAGGTGGTGGGCTCGGTCGCAAACGGCGGCACGCTCACGCTTGCAACGGGTGAAATCGGCCTTATCATCGAAAACACCGAGGCGGTCGTCACGGGGAATGACTATACCGTGGACGGAACTCCCTGCATCCGTGAGACGGTGGACGGGGAAGTCGTGACGAGGCTCGAACTTGCCCTTACCCATGATTATACCAAGTACACGGCGGTCGGGAATGTCATCACCGTCTCGTGCGTGCACGACGGCGTGGTGGAGGGAACGGTCACCCTGAAGGCGCCCGAGGCTCCGAAGTTCGGCGACGAAGCGATCGGGGCGACGGTTGAGATCGATCCCGAGGGATTTATCGAAGCTCCCGAGATCACCTACACGGACGCCGAGGGACACGAGGTTAAAACGATCACCGAGGCAGGCAAGTACACGGCAAGCATTAAGCTCGGAGATGTGACTGCAAGCGTCACGTTCGTGGTGAAACAGCAGGAACTCACCATCACCGATATCGAGGGTACGATCAGCTATCAGGGCGATACGGCGCTCACGATCGATGTAGAGAGCTATGTCCTCAAAGACCTCAACGGGATAGTTGTCGAGCTCAAGGATATCACCGTGACGGTGACCCTCGAGAAGTCGAAGTACAGCGTCGGGAATGATCAGTACGCACTCATCACAGAGATCCATATGAGCGGGAATGACAATTATGCACTCAGCACGGTCGGCAACCAGCTCTATATGAAACTCGACGTCACCCAGACGACGCTCACTGTCCGTGTCAACAACGACGGCAGCGTGAGCTATGTCGGATTCGTCGGCGGGGAAGATGAGAGCGTGCTCGGCGGAAGTCTGAAACTCGACTATACCGACAACGGCGACGGGACATCGACCGTGACCCCGAGCGGACTCGAGAGCATCAACTATCATATTGTCTATGAGGCAGGTATCGTCTCGAACAATGTCGCGGGCAATGAAAACAACACGCTTTGGATCGTGCTCGCCGTGCTCGGAGCTGTGGCTGTAGTAGCCGTTGCCACAGTGATCGTCTGTGAGGTACGGCGTAAGAGGAACTAAATCAAAATCCCGACAGCCCGAGGAGCGCCGCTCCTCGGGCTTTTCCCATATTTGGATTCGAACGATTTGTTTTTTCGAACGATTTCTTTGCTCCGCCCCGCGAATGCGCGACGTAGACGCGCCCCCTCGCGTCATTCTGAGAGAGTGGGACGTACGTAGTCCGAAGAGTAATTCCCGAAGAATCACGCGGGGCTACGCAAATAAATACGTTCGAGGAATGTCGCCCTCTGGGATATTACGTTGCGGCTCGACATCGCTCTCCCCGACATTAAGCCGAAAGGGTTCGGCAAATTGGGTCGCCCACGGCGGAAGTGAATTCCGCCTAAGGCACATTATTTGGGAACATTGCCCACCTCAGTCACCTGCGGTGACAGCTCCTCCTTGGGAGGAGCCTTTCCCCTCCTCAGTCACGCGAAGCGTGACAGCTCCCCCCCAAGGGGGAGCTTTACCCCCACCTGACG